>CAZNOV010000037.1:0-12007 GCA_964574725.1 uncultured Nitrososphaera sp.
CGCTCGATCTGCTCAAGAGTCCTCTTTAGGTGGTGCATGTCGCTTCTTTCCTTTCGAGACTTTGCAGCCGCAGAGCCAACCTTGTCATCTAGATTTTTCATCTGATTCTTCGTATCAATGAGGCTGTTTCGCAGCTCGATGAACTTGGGGTACTCTGAATCCTTCTCCTCGTTGACCTGTTTCAGCTTTGTGCGCACTTCATCAAGCAGAATCCTCTCTTCATCTATCTGTTTCTTGACGCTTTCCAGATTGCCGTTAATCTCGTCTATCTTTTTTTCGCCTGATTTCTGTTCGTCTTGAACCGACTTTTTGAATTCCAAGAGAGTCTTCAGGTTCGGATCGGATTCTTGGGCGCCAGAGTTGTTGTTTGTCGCAGTTGTCGCCAAAGTTGCGCCTACGGCCTTGTCACTGTCTCGTACCACGTTACTTACGGGTTGTTAGGGCATCAAAAATATATTTTTTGTCATTCGACAGCCTCTTGTAGCCATAATTTCCAATTCGCCCCATTCCTAGACGAGTGGCAGGGCGTTTCGACGAAAATCAGAAAGTACATGTTTATAAGCGGAGAAACCATAGTTCATGATAACGATGGACGATTTTGAAAGGGATTTTCCAGGCTTTGACTGGAAGAACACCCCCGCATACAAACATCCGGGGGGCAAGGACTGTCCGTGCCCAAAACACGAATACATCAGGGAGCAGATCGGCGTTGCCAAGACCGTGAGCGAGAATAACAAGGACATCTCTCCGGAATTCAGACAGAAGGCGCAGATAACGCTGAAATTTTGCCCCGATCATTATGATGTCTATTTCAACGAAGTTATCCCTTCGATGCCACTAAAGTACCGCTTCATGACAAGAGTCGCGCTCAAGCTTGGGGCAATAACTGTGCAAAAGCTGACGCACATGCAGTCAGACCAGTGCTTCTACTGCAAGTTCGGATCTGGCGGCTTTGACAAGAAGGCGGAGCTCCCGCCGATCTAGATGTCGATGACGCCTCTCGTATCGTGAATCATGTTTCTCAGAGTATTCCTGCCGCTCGTAGAAAAGCCAATGGACAGCAGATTGCGGATTATGATGGAGAGGTAAGGGAGTTTGCGTCCCAATTCCGATCTGTATCCATCGTAAAAAATCCGTTCTACCTCCGCGTAGTTGTCCAGATCCATCACGCTGGCGAGAAACGTTGCGACATCCATGCTCCTAGAATAAAGCGAGCTACTCTTTCGCGTGAAACCCAAGTCGGTCCTCGCCAGTGTCTCGCCACTGATAAGATAATTTTGTGCCTTGTTGTCAATGAAGACGTAACCGGCTTTGTGCATCCTAGCTGTCGTAACGCCGGCGACATGCGCCAAACCAGTGGACGTTCCTGATACGATGGCATCGTAGAGGTCACCTCCTTCTACGAATTCCTCTCTCAGCTCTATCTCTGTTATCGAAAGCAGCTCTGGAGTTAGTATGCCTATCTTGTCTAGGGTTTTTCTCATTTCTTTTCCCTCGTTCCTCATTATTTCGCTGAACGCCGTGGGCCGAGATGGGTGTGCAAGCAGGATCGAGATGAGTGAATATGTGAACGAGATTATGAATTCGTGAAATCCTTTTGTGCGTTTGTTTCGTTTTACAACTACCGTCTGGCCATCCGATTTTTCTAGAGAAACCTTCCGCTGCCAGTTGTCGAAGTGCAAGCGATGATCATTCAGTCCGTCAGCCATTGATTTACTTGTCGCCAATCTTCAATGCATAATAGCAAGTTATTCCATATTCCTGCCATGGTTCTAATCCACGAGGGCCATGAGGCAGCAAGGAGGTTCTTTACTCCAGCCAATGCGCGCAGCTACGACAGGGTGGTAAAACGCGCAACGCTTGGCCGGGATCACGCGTGGAAACTTCAGATCTTAGGAGCCCTTGGAACTCATGATTCAGTTCTTGAACTGGCAAGCGGAACAGGGGTTCTTTCGACCCTGCTCGAATCATCGGGCAGGAACGTCGTGGGTCTGGATCTGAATTTTGACTATCTGCGCGTATCGAGTGATAAATTAGGCCTGCCAGCAGCACAAGCAACCGCGGAACTGCTTCCATGCAGGGATGAAAGCTTTGATGCAGTTGTCTCGTCATACCTAGCGAAATATGCGGAGCCTGAGACTCTCGTTGGGGAATGCTGGCGAGTCCTGAGGTCTGGAGGAGTTGCGATATTTCATGATTTTACATACCCTGCGGGGCCAGTCATGCAGAGGCTGTGGGCAATCTACTTCAGGATACTGCGTCTTTGCGCGGTATTCGAGCCGGAATGGAACGTCGCCTTTGAAGAGCTCGACGATGTCATAAGAAAATCGCGCTGGGAAAGCAGGATTCAAGCCGCGCTATTGAGCAACGGCTTCAGAAACGTTGAGGCAAAATATTACACCGCCGGAACAGCTGCAATCGTTTCGGCAGAGAAACCATGACCACCTCCAATGAAACCAGAATAAATGAATGGTTCGTTCCTCGATTTGGTCCTCTAAAGTTCCGGATTTTTGTGGGGCTGCTGTTCCTCCCCTACACTGGTATGTGTGTTTCTTTTGCCGTCATTGGATCATTGATTGCCATTGATTTTTCATGGGAGAGGGTCGGTGCGATCGCAGCAATCTATGCGCTTGCCCTTGGTATCTCGGCTCATGCTGCTGACACTCTGGGATCAAGAAAGGTAAAGCCGTGGGGAAATTATTTCTCGAAAAAGGATTTGCTCATGATGATGATCGGATCTCTGGCTATCGCGTATGGCATCGGGATCTATTACATCGTTTTCTTTGTCCCATTCCTCGCAGTGATTGCTGTCCTAGAAGGATTCTTCCTTCTGGCATACAATTTCGAGATATTTGGCGGCAGATTCCACAACGACTTTTGGTTCGCCGTTTCTTGGGGTCTGCTGCCCACTCTTGCAGGATACGTCATCCAGACGAATTCTGTGGACCCATTGCCGCTTGGTATTGCTGTTCTGACAGCACTGGCGAGTTACCTCGAAATAAGGATGTCCCGGCCATACAAGGAGCTGAGGCGAAGAAATGCCAGCCGACAGGAAATAGAGAGACTCGAGGTCGGTCTAAAGATTCTCAGTCTCGGCACAATTGCATCTGCTCTGGCATTCATTGGGTTCAGGGTAATCTTTTCATGATGGCTGCCTAATGCCATATGTGGCGGGACCGACTCATGGCAAGAATGACTTTGGAAGGAAGATGCTGGAGGAAATCAGCAGGCTTGAGAAGCGTTCGGGCATAAAGCTCGAGACAGCGCAGAAAATCCTACTCGCAGAGACCGGAACGATCGAACAAGTGCTAAGCATACTCGCAAACTCAAGGGTAGTCGTCAGTGTATTGAAACAGGAAGAGACCAAGGGCGTTATCATACGAGAGTCCACACTTTGCAATGATTCTGGCAGGACTCTGATAAGAGCGCGTAGCAAGATAGTTCTCAAGAATCTTCCCCAATGTGTTGCCCGGCAAATCAGGGCAGGAAAACACGGAATAGGAACGATAATTCAGAATGCGCGCCTTGAAACATATAGAAGAATAATTGAAATTGGCTGGGATCCGAATAGTCGACTGGCCTTTAGAACATATCAGATAATCCATCAAGGGAAAGTCGCATTCGAGATCAGGGAAGAAATTCTTTCGGAAGTGAAAAGTGAACCTAACAGCAGGGGGTCTCCGTAATCGTGCAAGGATTGTTGGAACATGACCTGCACTGATTAGGACGTGGCAACGATCAATCACAATGGCGCAAATAGGGCATGTGTTCTCTTGTGAATTATCAACTCATCTTCATCATGAGCGAGGTAGCCGCAAATTTCACAAGAGATGACAAGTTTATCGATGCTCTGCAGGATGCCTACCGTAAATAATTCGCCGAATTGCGTCAGAGAATAGCCAGCAGGGTCGTTACTTGAAGCCAGGAAATCATCTAACAGTTTCCGCACATCTTCACTCTGGAGAGTCGGTTGCGAATCTTGTATCATTATTTCGTCATTCGCAATTGAGATAGAATCATCAGGCAACGTCTTTGAGCGCAAAAGAAAGTGACGAATACGCTCAGCAAGCTCGGCGTCACCGGCACAGTTGATTACTATGGCCACATTCGTACGTGCTGCTCAGAGAATAAAACATTTTTGGGCTACCTAAGATAACCTATAGAATGCACAAATCGGTTTCGCCGCAAGCAAGGTCCTTTTCTTGTTTGTTCAGCCCCGCGCGATACGGAAGAATGAAAAAATGATGAAAGTGGACCGGGTGGGATTTGAACCCACGACCTCAGCAATGCCAATGCCGTATCCTACCGGACTAGACGACCGGCCCGACTCGCAGCATCTGAGGTTTTACCACGATATTAAAAGGTTAAGCAAAAACAATATTATTATTGCCTTTGATTCTTGGTTTGACTTGACGTGGCTCTTGAGCAGTCGATAGGAGCAGTTATAAAATATCAACCTTCTTTGGAAGCGAAATCATCCGAGTTCTTGCTGCTCAGGAACAGGAGAGGGTTCTGGGGATTTCCACAGGGCCACAAGGAAAAAGGCGAGAGCGAAATTCAAACGCTCATCCGGGAAGTTCGTGAAGAGACCGGGATCAGGGACCTCGATATCCATTCCTACATCGGTGACATCAGGTATTCGTACTTCAAGGGCGACGGAATGAGATCTGAAAAAGAGGTCAGGTTTTATTTCGCCACCACTCCGACGAAACAGGTCAAGATTTCGATGGAGCACGCAGACTTTCGATGGGTGACTCTCTTGGACGCTTTGAACATGATAGACCACGCAAAGCTAAAGCTGATCCTTACGAGAGGTCACAGCAAAGGGCTCTACTAGCGTCAAAACCAGGGTAATAGATTTATAATCACCAGACATGGATAGCCTAACTGGGATACGCGGCATGGTAGCAGATGGTGGCAAACGGATAGTTTTGACCGCAGACCGCAGCCTCATGACTAATTACAGAGGCAACTTCCTTTACGGATTTATCGCCTGCGGGCCCTACGAACTGCTGCCAGAATTCGTCTTTGACAAGATCTTTTGCCCGAGCGTTGAGACCGATCCCCATACCGGTGAAGTCAAGGTGGCTCAGTGCGGCCTCAGGAGGGTGGAGGGCGCGCTGCTGAAGGAGTACAGCCGCGACGAAGTCTTTCTTGCACATCCTGAAATGCTTGAAAAATGTGTCGGGCCAAAGACCACTGTGGTCGGGATCAACGTCATGGATCCGCTCGGCATGGCGCCAGTTACAACAACAATGTCACCGGAAAAGTTGTCCTACGTCGCCATGAAATTCAAAAAGATGTGCGCGTCTATCATCCAGCTCAAAAAGAAATACAATTTCAAAGTGGTGGTCGGTGGAAACGGCGCGTGGGAGCTTGCGAAGCCTGATAGGATGAAGATCCACGGGATCGATACCGTTGTCATTGGCGAGGCAGACGAGCTTGCCCTTGATCTCTTCCGGGACCTTGAAGCTGGCGACGCGCCCGAACTGTTGCATACCTTCGTAAGGAACATCGAAAATGTACCGATGATGCGGGGCCCTACAGTCAACTCTCTGGTTGAAGCGATGCGCGGCTGCGGCAGGGGCTGCGACTTTTGTGATGTTAACAAGCGGTCAAAGAAGGACTTTCCGCTTGAGCGCCTCCAGAAAGAGGCGAAGCTGAACCTGGATTATGGTTTTGACTCCATCTGGCTCCAGTCAGACGAGATGCTGCTGTACGGTTGCGATAACAAGGAATTCATTCCAAATGCAGACGCCATAACGAATCTCTGGAGGGGCCTGAAGGCGACCGGCGCGCGCTTTGTCGGTACCACGCACATGACTCTGTCGGCCGTCGCTAGCTCTCCCGATCTTATCAAGACGATGTCTCAGATAAACGACATGGATGTCGCGAACGGAAGATGGCTTGCCACCAACCTCGGTGTCGAAACCGTCGCCCCAAGAATGGTGAAGAAGCACCTCGGTGTCAAGACAAAGCCCTACCAGCCTGAAGAATGGGGTGCGGTGGTAAGGGAGGGCTGCAGGATCTTGAACGATAACCACTGGTTCCCCGCGCTGACGCTGATAATAGGGTGGCCTGATGAAACTCCCGACGAGACCCAGTATACCATTGACCTCATCGAAGACTTTAAGCAGATGAACATGAGGGGCCTGGTAGCGCCGCTTCTCTATCAGGACTTTTCAGAAAAGAACTCTATGCATTTTGGCAACCTGAACGAAGCCCAGTTCACACTCTTCTGGAGGTGCTGGGAGAACAACCTGCGCGTCATAAACGACATCATTCCAATCATCATCCGCAACAAGACCTACGGACCGGCGATGAAAGTCTTTATGGCTGCACTTATCAAGGCCGGCACCTGGGCAATCATGAGGTACCTGCGCGGGCTGTCAAAAGAGCTGTTCAACGGGCAGGTGCCAGAGGAAATCGTGGCAAGATATTCCGGCAGGAGATCGGTGACCGCGACGCCATCGCCGCGGCTATAACTACTTCTCCAGATTCTGGATTGCCTGATCCGCGAGCGTTGCGTTGTTGGGCGTGAGCACTATGAAATAGTTCCTGTCGGCCCGCTCGACGGTATTCACCGGCTTGAATTTCTTTGTAGAAATGTCAAATTCAACCAGACCGCGCTCGAGCTTGCCCTTGGTGTAGATCATCATCATGATTTCGCCGGACACCGGAGTGAGCGGGACGATGGCCAGTATGTATCCCTTGTAAGAGCTCACAGGCATGACCTGCTTCATGTAAGGCGCTACAGATACAAGGTAGAGAAAAACGTCCTCCACCGTTGCAAATTCCTCATATTCAAATTTCATCATTTTCATTGTCTGTCGAGGAAAATATAAGGATTTAAGAGCGAGTAAGATTATCCGTACGACTCGAACTTTATGTCGTAACTTCCATCCTTTCGCTTGTTGCGCTCTGTCACAAATCCCTTCGGGACGAGATAATCCAGCGCGCCATCAACGGTCCCCTGCCAGCCGCAGATGTAAAACGACGTGTTTTCCGGAGTTACCTTTTCGCCGACAAGCTCTTCTAGAGGAGAAAGATCCTTGCCTGCCTTTGGCCTCATGAATGACTCGACCCTTCCTTTCTGCCCTGCCCATGTCCTGTTGAACCACTCCTGTGGCCTGCTTATGCTGGCGCGGTAGCGGAAATTCCATTTGTCCTTCCCATGATCTAGGCTTTCCTCTTCGAGTGAACTTAGAAGCTCCTTGTAGCTCAGCTCATCCACATAGCTGGCCCCGTGAAGAACCACTATTTCGCGCTTGCTTCCTATCGCCTTTAGATGAAGCGAATAGGCAATGAAAGGTGCGAGGCCGGTACCGCCGCCGATCAGAACCATCCTTCGGTTCTCGGGACTGCCATCAGGCATCTTGTCATTGATGGTAAATATTCCCGTTGGTTTGACCCAGAAAATGTCGTCACCTTCTTTCTTGTTAAACAATTCTGTTGTCAGACGGCCCGGCACCGGTTTTCTGACCCATCGAATAACCAGCTCAAAGTGCTTCTTTTGCTCCGGAGGAGACGCGATAGAGTAGGCTCTCCGGATTATTTTGCCTTCGCTGGGCACGTGAAGGCCGAGAGTGACGAACTGGCCTGCCCTGAAGTCAGGGACAGGGTCGTTATCGGGAGTAATGTGGAAAATTGCAAGGTCTTCCTTTAGTACTTGAACGTAGGTGATCTTGCCCTTATTGTCAACTACCATACGTCTGTGAGAATCGGAAAGCGGTAAATAAATACATTGTTAATGGCGCAAGTCCATTCGTGTCCCGGATTGAAAATAGCAAGTCTTAATTTATCTCTCTTTGAATTTCTATGTATATGCCAGACTGGCTGAAAGGAAAGAAAATCCCGGGCTCTAATGACGAGATAGATCAGCTTACCAATACCATAAACGACCAGAGTTCTGAGCAACGGAAGATCACGGATCAATTCAACAAAGCCATGAATAACTTTGCCACGGAAAGATCTCTTGAAACCTGCCTGGATGCACTGAACTTGGCGATGCAGCTCGCAAACATCAGGGGCAAGCTTGCGGAGTCGTACGAGTACTATGCAAGGCTGCTAGAGCGGGAAATCACAAGAATGAGCAGGGCTGAAAAGCCCTAGTCCTGCACCGGGATGGGCATCGCTAGCTTGCCATAGTCGTCAAAAAGTGCATGGCCGGATCTGCCATTGAGGAACAGCAGAAACATCCCTTCGTCCATCAGGTTTTCTACGGCGACGCCGAGCTCGTCTATTTTTGTGATTGGCAGGTAGGAAAGCGAATCCGTGACAAGCATTAGGTTTGTGTACTCGTAATTGTCAAGGATGTCAAAGAGAATCGATTCGAGCATGCCAAAGACCGTGACGTCGTACCTGTCGAGTCTGGGCCGAAAGTATGTCGCGATCGTCTCCTTTTCATCGCCCTCGCCCCTTGACCCGACGAGCAGGGAATTAAAGATCTGATTGCCCTGATCCAGAATCTGATCCCGCTGCAGAGTGTCGTAGCCGTTTAACTTGAAAAACTCTGCACATTCCTTCACAAGCTGGTCCTCGGTCATCCAGCCCGCCCTTCCTTCATTCATTCTGTTAAAGTAAGTGCGCGGAGAGATCATGCGCTTGAAGCTCAATACGATATTGTCAGAAAGAATGCATGCTATAAGCTTGTTTGCTGGAATACTATGCGGTGTCTGATCGTGCCCAACTTTTCTATTGTTATCTCCACGATGTCGCCATTTTTCAGGTACTTTGGCTCTTTCATTGACATCGCCACACCTGCAGGTGTCCCGGTCGATATGATATCTCCCGGCTCAAGGGTCATTGTTTCGCTGAGGATCGATATTATCCGTTTGATTGGAATTACCATGTTTGAGCTTGACGAGCTTTGCCGGATTTCGCCATTGACCTTCGTAACAATCTTGAGATTCTGTGGGTCGCCAACCTCTTCCTTGGTGGTGATCCATGGTCCGCACGGAGCGAATGTGTCGATGCCTTTGCCCCGGGTGAACTGCTTGTCCTTGAACTGTATGTCCCTTGCAGAAACGTCATGCAGGATGGTGTAGCCAAAGACGGAATCAATGGCTTTTTCTTCCGACACCTTCTTTGTGTGCTTGCCGATCACCACGGCGAGCTCGGCTTCGTAATCCAGACGGGTCACAAAGGCAGGGCAAATTACATCTTTGAACGGTTCATTCAGGGTCGTCCGAGGTTTCATAAATATTACAGGCTCGTTGGGAGGTGTGAGCCCGGCGTCCCTCGCATGGTCGTAATAGTTGAACGCAAGGCAGATAATCTTTGGCGGGTTCGGGAGGGGCACAAGAAGTTTCTCTTCTTCGATTTCATGGAAGAACTTTAGATCATCATTGTGGTGTTTCACCTCGTCAAGCCATCCTCCGAACATGAAATCCTTGATGCTCGGCGGCAGGGGGATGCCCGTTTGCTGCTGTATCTCTCCCCTGAGTGAGACGAGCCTGCTGTCTTCAGAAATGATGCCGTATGTTTCCTTCACCTTGCTGTCCTTGATTCTTGCAATCTTCACCGGCCTCTCACCTGTGCGTCATTATCGCTGTGTGGCTGTTATCTATTCTGCAGAATCCAAACCGCACGAATTGAATCATGCAATCAGGTTTGAGGGAAGAAACGTAGGATTCTGCGAACCCGTTTGCGATCTCAAGGCTGTTCGTGTTGTACTCTTCACCTATGTACAGTTGCTTTGGAATCATAACCTTGTACTCAACTATATCATTCTTTGCGATCCACTGGACCTTTGGCATGGATTGCTTTATTTCATGGCCGCCGATTTCCGCCGAAATTGATCTGGTGCCTCCGGAGATGTCAACGCCTGTGACTTTGATGTTGTACAGTTCTATCAGACGGATTTCGTCTCCTACTTTCAGGCCGGCGGCATCATCGCCTGACAGGTAGAAGGAATCGTGCACATTCACCTTCCTTGTTCCAAGCCCGGTGTCAGTCGGGTGATTCTTTAGGACAACCTGCGTCGCCTTCGCTCCGCGCACGCGCAATTCAACGGGATTCCTCACAAAAAATAGCCGAAGCGAAATTGGGTCGATTATTTTTCGGTTCAGCGCTTCGAGCGTTTCAAATGGTGGCTTGGTTTCGGCAAGGGTTATGCCGAGTGACAGAACGAACTTGCGAATCGCTTCAGGGAGGAATCCTCTCCTGCGGAATGCGGCCAGCGTTGGCAACCGGGGGTCGTCCCAACTCTTGACAGTGCCGTTGTCGATGAGTGGTCTTAGCTTTCTCTTTGATACCGGAAGCCCTTCAAACTCGAGTCTAGAAAATTCGATCATCGCGGGCTTGCGAAGACCAAGCCTGTCAAGGATCGCGAAGTACAGTTCGTTGCGAAGCTCGTACTCCTTTGTCCTCATCGCGTGCGTCACTCCATCCACGCTGTCCTCTATCGGCGCGGCAAAGTCATAGGTGGGCCAAACTCTGACCCTGCTACCGAGTTTTGGGTGGTCTCCTTCGATGATCCTGAATAGAGTCGGATCGCGCATTGCCGTATTCTGGTCAGACATGTCCCCCTTGAACCTAATTATCGCGCCGTTTTGTCCGTAGCCGCCACCAAAGAAAGTGTTGATCCTCTCCAGGGCAATCGCGATATCAGCTCTGCACTCGCAAGGAATTCCCTTTCCTCGCAGGTCGTGTATTCTGTCCTGGCTGCAAGTGCAGACGTAGGCGCCGCCCTGCTCGACCAACTTCCTTCCATAGACGTGCAGAAGCCCGATGTCGTCCGAAGTATTCTTCACTAGGTCGGGCTTTACGCCCAGCCAGTCCAGACCTTCTCTGATCGCGTAGTAGAATTCGAGTTTTTCCTTGAGCGGGTTCGTGTCGTCGAACCGCAGGATGAGCCTGCCGCCGTACATCCTAGCGTATTCTTCGTCAATTATCGCGGCCTTTGCGTGACCGATGTGTGGATATCCGTTTGGCTCCGGCGGAAATCTTGTGACGACCTTGCCCTGCTCCGCCCCATCAAGGGGAGGGAATCGAGGCTCTTCAGTTTCGGATGCTGGCAGCTTTCTGGCAAGCTCGCCGGGCGATAGCTCCTCAAGGAGCGACTTTTGCTTCGCCAGTGACATAGAGTTAACGCTCTGCACCAGCTGCCTGATATCAGGGAGCAGGTCCTTGATCGCCTTGCGGAGATCTGCGCGGGATCCGAGTAACTTGGAAACCACGACATCGATCTGAGCCCTGCCATTGTGCTCGACTGAATTTCTCAACGCAAGGATCTTGATGAACTTCTCAGTCTCAGCATCTGCCGGCACGTATACTCTACAGACTCCTGCCTACAACAAAATCTGCCGAAAACTGAAGCGAACGCTTGGCATCAGAGTCGCCGTAACTTTCAATCGCCTTCAGTGCCTCGTTCA
Source organism: uncultured Nitrososphaera sp. (assembly GCA_964574725.1). Lineage (GTDB taxonomy): Archaea > Thermoproteota > Nitrososphaeria > Nitrososphaerales > Nitrososphaeraceae > Nitrososphaera. The sequence continues at coordinate 11,376 of CAZNOV010000037.1, forward strand.
TGTACCTCTTCGCCAGTTCCCGAACATCGCGCTCTATGCCGATGTCCGAAATGATCCTGACGGCTTCCTTTATCTCCGAGGAGGATGCCCTGTCTTTTGCGCCAAATACGCGGCGAAGCCTTTCCCTGTCCCTATCTTTGGCGTTATCGAGTGCCAACAGGATCGGGTAGGTCTTCTTGCCTTCTCTGAGATCGTTGCCGGCCGACTTGCCGGTCAGCTTTGGGTCGCCCACGACGCCTATGAGATCGTCCACGAGCTGAAAGGCGACTCCGATGTCGCGGCCAAATGTAGACAGATTCTTGATGTCGCGCTCTGTCGAGTTCTGAGCTGAAAGTGCTCCGAGGGCGCACGATAGTTCAAAGAGGGCGGCCGTCTTTTTCCCTATCATCGTGATATAGTCAGATTCTGTTGGCAGCCTGCTGGTCGACGCTACACCGATGTCAATCGCCTGTCCCTCGCATATTTCTATGCAGGCAGCCGACATTCGCTCCACCATCTGGCTAATGGCCTTTTCGGAAATGCCGGCCTTGCGGGCGCTAAACGTGAGGAGCTGGAATGCCTTGGAAAAAAGTATGTCTCCTGCGAGTATGGCCAGCGGCATGCCATAGGATCGGTGAACGGTTGCGGTGCCG
>CAZNOV010000038.1:0-11173 GCA_964574725.1 uncultured Nitrososphaera sp.
TCAGATGTGTATAAGAGACAGCTCACAGCCTTCTTGCGGGGGTCACTTCAGAGAGATTAGTAGAGTATGGCTTTGTCGCCAGAAACCTTCTCCAGAAGAATCGAAAGGCGAATGTGCTTGATGTCGGCTCGGCAGGCTCGGATCTTGTAAAGGCGATCAGCGAATACGGAAAGAACTTTCGAGTAGTTGGAATCGACCTAGCGCAATGCTGCTGCGATGCCAGAATGGACGCCCGCTTTATGGCTCTGCGCGACCAGGTGATCGACCAAATAATTTGCGTAAGCACCATCGAGCACATCGGGCTCTCTTCCGGGGTTGAAGACGAGTCCGGAGATCTTAAGGCAATGAGAGAAATGCTAAGGGTGTTGAAAAAACGCGGAAGGGCGATAGTCACCGGTCCTTACGGGTCGGACCGCAGGCCCGAGTACCGCGTGTACAATAGAAGGGCCCTCGACAGAATTGTTGAAGGGTTTTCGATTGTCAGGGAAGAGTTTTACCGGTATGACGCCGGCATATGGAAAAGATGCAGCGAAACTTTGGCAAGAAAAACCGACTCGATGTTGCCAGATTACTTCCACAACACAGCATGCGTTTGCCTCCTGCTGGAAAAGCGGTGAATTTTTAAAAGTAAGTAGTATTCTACCAGAAGGGTGGATACAAGACACTCCTTTACCGGCAGGAAAATAGATCCCCCGGCCGTGTCTGCAAACATGAGCACAACGCGGCTAATGGAATTCTATGGATCTACTGGCTACAATGCTCGCAGGCTCGCCGAGGCAGCAGAGATCATGCGGGAGATGATAGATACCGATTCCACGGTTTGCCTCACGCTGGCAGGCGCCATGACTCCAATAGGTCTCGGGAGGACTATATCCGCGATGATGAAGGCGGGGTTCATAGACTGGATAGTATCTACGGGCGCTAACGTCTACCATGACCTTCACTTCGCATACGGCCTCCCTGTGAGGCAGGGCCACTTTGACGTAGACGACGATGTCCTTTATTCGAAGCAGATCGTTCGGATTTACGACGTCTACATAAAGGAGACTGGGACGCTGCAGGCGCAGGATGTCATCGTCCAGAAAGGAATCAAGCACGCTAGTGAGGTACCGCCTAACGCATCCACAGCAGACATCGCCTATGCACTTGGCAAGGCGGCAAAGGAAAACGCCAAGCATCCAGAAAAATCGTTCCTCGTAACAGCTTACGAGCTCGGAGTGCCAGTCTACATGCCTGCGATCGGCGACTCTTCAATTGGACTCAACATGCTTCCCCTTTTGCTCGAAGGAAAGGGCGTGTTTCCGAATGTGATACTGGACGTAGCCGAGTCCGCAGCGATATTGTGGAAGAGCAAGAGATCAGGCGGACTGGAGCTGGGGGGCGGCGTTCCAAAGAACTTTTTGCAGCAGACCGGCCCCGCACTTTACCAGATATTGAAGATAAAAGAAGGAGGACACGACTACCTCGTCCAGCTCACGGATGCGCGGCCTGACACCGGAGGGCTCTCTGGCGCAACTCTTCAGGAGGGCAAGAGCTGGGGCAAGATAAAGACGTCCCACAAGGGCAACGTCATAGTCTACGGAGACTCGTCAGTTTACTTTCCCTTGCTCTGTTCATACGTGCTATCTGTGTGCAAGACCCGAAAACACAAGCGCATTCACGACAGGAAAAATGGCTGGATTGAAGAAATGAAGCAGATGTACTTCAGGAACAGAAAGTGATCACACAAAACTTTCAGACTTTGCAATCCATTTCCCTGCTTTCTTTTCGAGCTCTATGCGTCCCACAAGCCTGCCCCCGGAAAATACGTTGGCGTACTCTGCGCTGCCGCCAAACATCGCTGACAAGAGGTCACGCTTTTCGTGGTACCCTGACTCGACGACCTTTGCTTGGAGCTTGTGGCTCACTTTCTTGATGGCATTTCGGGCATAGGACCAATCTCCGTTCCACACTATCAGCTCAAAGCCTCCAAACTTTATAGTCTGCATTGAATAGCCGGCCAGCCTTGCCTCGAACGTGTGGCTATTTTTCTTCGCATCCGAGTTCATCCATTCGACAGCCTTGCCAGCCTTGCCCTGTTCGATCCCAAAATTATCTGCCCCTGCCAACACTCCATCAGCACGTGTCTAATATTTGAATAAAAACTTCATATCGGGCTCTTCTTTATCCTTTGGGATAGATGTCGGAATCAGAGCCCAGGTCGTTTCCGTGCAAGGGCTGCGGCCTTCCCTTCATGGCAAGGCCTCCCTATGAGGGATACGACATTGCCCTGGCCAAGCCATGCTCAATCAAGGACCACGACTCGCCGCAACTCTACGAATGCGAAAAATGCAACCACAGAAACGTGCTTTACTGGTGCCACCGCAGATAGTTCAGTTCGACCCTCCGACAATATGATCGATCTGCTAAAACAGTGTAGGGATCACGACATGTAAATATAAAACCGCGGGTCAGATTGCATGATGCGGGCATTTGTCGCCGTAGATGCCATCAGCAGCGGGGCGATTAGCAAGCTCCAGAGCGAAATTATTTCGTCAACAGGCTGGAGCACAAGGGACGTCAAGCCTGTCGAATCCAGCAACTTTCACTTCACAATTATTTTTCTCGGCGAGTTAAACGATCGGGAATCGGAGAGAATTAGGGAAAAGCTATCCACCGTTCAATTCGAGCCATTTACGATTTCTTACAGTGGCGTGGGCGCGTTCCCAACGCCGGCAGCAGCAAGGATAATCTGGATAGGCGTAAACAACGATGGGGCAGCGAAGCTCACAGAGCTTGCCGGCAAGGTTGTTTCGGCTCTCTCTCAGCTCGGCTACCGGCCCGACAAACCCTTCTCGTCCCACCTTACGGTATTCCGAGTCAAGGCAAGACGTCCTATAAGTCTGGGAGGACTGGAAAAAAAGTACGAAGGTGTGTCCTTCGCGACTGACGTGGTCGAGAAGGTGTCTCTGAAAAAGAGTGATCTCACTCCTTCGGGTCCGGTCTATTCGAACATTTATACCGTGGAAGCCAAGAAGTGAACAGGAAATTGGCTGATCTCCGCTCCGTCCTCGAAAAGGCGCTGCCGCTTTGCGAGCCGCTGAAAAGTGAGAAAAAGGAGCTGGACGAAATCGCGCAGCTCGTGATGAAGCTGGTCAGAGAATATACCAGCGGCTTGCCTGAAGTTGTTGGCATCCTCTTTGGCGGCTCATATGCAAAAGGGACGTGGCTGCGTGGCGACGCAGACATTGACATTTTCGTCAAGATCAGTCCGTCTGTTAGCGAGGCGAGATTCGAAGATTTGGGGAAGGAGATCGGATTGAGCGCTCTTAAGGCACACGGACCACAACTGAGATACTCTGATCACCCCTACGTGGAGGCTTTTGTCAGAAAAGTCAGGGTAAACATCGTTCCGTGCTATGAAGTTCAGCAGGGAAAGTGGCAGAGCGCTGCAGACAGATCTCCATTTCATACCGAGTACGTCAGCACCAATTTTGATGCTGAAAAACGGAATCAGGCGCGGCTGCTGAAAAGGTTGTTCAAATCTTGCGGCGTCTATGGCGCGGAAATTTCTACCGGCGGCTTTAGCGGCTATGTCGCGGAAGTGCTTGTCCAGAAATACGGGACCCTTGAGGGGGTGCTGCGGGCCGGGTCCGAATTTCGGGAACACCAGGTTATTGCAGTGGACGACAAGTATGACCCTGACATCGTCAAGGGATTCCGCAGCGCTCTTGTTGTCATAGACCCCATAGACATTAGGCGCAACCTCGGGACGGCGATCTCGCCAGAAAGTGTTGGCTCGTTCATACTTGCCGCCAGAGCATTTCTCGACAGGCCTTCGCTAAGATATTTCAAGCTGGGAGCGGGCAGACCCCTCTCCAAGAAAAACGAGAAGCTCTATCGCAACCTGATGATAGTTGAGTTCAAACACAGGCAAAGAAGTCCCGACGTAGTCTGGGGTCAGCTAAAGCGCTGCATGAACGCGATCGCCAAGCAGCTGGAAATTGCAGACTTTGTGGTGCTTCGAAGCTCGTGTATTACCGACGAAAAGAATTCTGCGGCTCTGGCGTTCTTGCTGGAAACACTGACACTTCCGCCGCTTACCGCCAGGAGGGGCCCGCAAGTCTCTCGAAGAAAGGATACGATCAGCTTTGCCTCGAGTGCCAGGACCAAGGCCCACGCGGCCTGGGTCGACAAGGAGATGAGGATCACGACTCTGGTAGACCGGCAGGCAACCGACGCAGGGCGTTTCATAGGGTCGCTCTTTGGCGGTCGCGGGAGCAACAGCGGCATCCCCAAGGATCTTGTATCTGACAAGGCCAAGGTTCGAATTTATAGCGGAAGTGAAAAAAAGATCACTGGATTGGCAAAGGAGGCCGCCGGAGATATTGTCTCAACAGCGCACTTCATTTTTGGGCGAGCATGACATAGAATCATCGGTTTTGGTACCGGTCATCTCTTACCCTCATTATTCTGCGAGCGGCTATTCCGAAAGAATAGCCGAGATGAAGGCTCTTGGAGTGACCTCCATAGTGATCGGGAATGGGAAAAACATGGTAAGCGGACTCAGCATTGCCGGGAAGGGCTGCGTCGGGCTCGTTGTGAAAGCAAGAATCGGCCACAGAATCTGTGCCCTGAAAATAAGGAGGCAAGACTCTGACAGAAAGTCCATGGACGCAGAAGCCCGCCTTCTAACGATGGCAAATGCTGCAGGGGTGGGTCCCCGCCTTGAAGCTCATACAAAGAATTTGATCGCCATGGAATTTTCTGAAGGCCAAAGCATAGCCGAATGGATAGTGAGCGCTTCACGCAAAGAGGTGAGAAAAGTTGCAAAGTCGGTCCTTGAGCAGTGCTACTCGCTTGACATTGCAGGGCTTGATCACGGCCAGCTGAGCCGGCTCGATCGTCACGTAGTTGTTTCACCGGACGGAATTGGATCTCCCAGCATTATCGATTTTGAAAGCGCGAGCACGGTGAGGAGGCCTGGCAACGTGACTGCCGCAGCCCAGTCACTGCTCCTGTACGGGGCCGTCGCAGGTCACGTGAAACGAATCATAGGAGAGGTCGACAAGGACAGTGTCATCCTTGGACTCCGGAAATACAAGGCGAGAAAGACAAGAACCAACTTTGACTCGCTTCTGGAAAAGCTTCCGATATAGATTATTAGTCTGGAAACGCCATACCCGGCTGCTTGGCAGAGCGCGACATCAGGTTTCGCAAGGTGAAGGACGTGAATCTCAAGGGAGGAATCGTAATTGACGGTTTTCCAAGCATCGGTCTTGCTAATGCCATTGCGTCAGAGTGCCTGATCCACTCGCTCAAGACAGAGTTTGTGGCCGTGCTGGACTCTCCCTTTTTCCCGGCCCTCTCTGTTATCCGCAACGCTGCGCCCAATTTTCCCGCGAGGGTTTATGCAAACGAAGAATTGAAGCTAGGGATCTTTGTTTCTGAGCTCAATGTTGACTCCTCCATGTACCGCCCGGTGGCAGATGCCATGCTGCAGTGGGCAGGCGACAATGGTTGCAATCTTGTCATCAGTGCGGCGGGCATTCCGTACACGGGATCAGATGAAAGCGAGCAGCCTGACCAGAAGGTTTACGCTGTTGGAAGCACAAAAAGTGCGCTGAAAAGGGTGGACCAGGCGGGAATTCCACACCTCGAAAACGGCTCGATAGCAGGGATTCCCGCGGTGCTGCTCAACGAAGGTTCCTGGCGCAAGCTCGATGTCATAGTTCTCCTTGTAAGAGTGCTTAAAGATGCGCCTGACTTTAGGGCAGGGGCAGCCGTAGCGGAGGCATTTACGAAATTAGCTCCCGGCGCGTCATGTGACATTGCGTCGCTTCTAAAGGAAGCTGAAGTAACGGAGAACATGTTAAAGAAGATAAGGAGCGCACAGGCGGCGGATTATCAAAGCCAGCAAGAGATGTATGGCTAGCGCGCATCAGGCTAGTCTAGCCAAGTGTCGCATCCGGTCGGAAAAAGTTTCATGGGAACCGGACAATCAATGCTTGATCTCTGCAATGAGCATCTTGACCGTGTTTACATCCAGATCTAGCTGCTCCGCTATCAGCTCTTCTCCAATCCCTGAATCGGAGAGGTTGCGCAATGCTTCTTTCTTTTCCTCGTTAACCACGTTTCCCGGAGGATAGAGCGACAGCTCTTTCTCGACAGAGCTAACGTACTTTAAGATCTTGTCTATGAGGGAATCTGAAGAGGCGCCAGGGTCCGCAGAGACTACCAGTATGTGTTCGCTCACCGGCACGCTCAGAAGCTTTACCTTGTCATAGACGTAGCTGATCCCCTTCAGGCTTCCAAGCTCCTGAACGAACATCTTCCTCAGGTCAACTACATACGCGGACTGCGCAAGGCTGACCTCCGGATTTCGCCCCTTGAGATATTCCTCAACACCTTCTCTCCAGCTGCCGGTGTAAAGGTGACCGGATTTTTCCATGACACCTGCGAATCTGATCTGCGGATCCAGTGATAGCACATTCTTCGAGAATTGCTCGGCCTTCATTCACCGAACGTGAAGTAACAAATAGAATATAGGCTTTACGAGTAGGTTGCCCCGAAAGGGGAAAAGGAAAGGTGGGATCAGCCGGCCTTCCCAGGTATCTCTTTTATCCTGCCTCTTCCAGTCTTTCTCGGAGCGATATTGCCAACCTTTCGCCCTGGCGGAGTCGTCCTGCCTACTGACGACTGGCGACCTATGTGCTGGTGCCTGCCTCCTCCGTGGGGATGGTAGACCGCCGCCTGAGCTATGCCTCTGACGGTTGGATACAGCCGACCATGAGCCTGCATGTACTTTGCTCTCATGCCTGCCTTCAGGAATGGCTTTTCCTTCCTTCCACCCCCTGCAATGGCGCCGATCATGGCCCTGCATTTTGAGTTCAGGGTAAAGAATTTGCCCGATGGAAACTTTATCGTTACGCCTTCTGTTCCGTGTGCAAATACCACTGCGGATGAGCCCGCTGACTTTATCAGCTTGCCACCGTCGCCTGCATTCTTTTCAATGTTGCACACAATAGTGCCATCCGGAACCGATTCAAGAGAAAGAATGTTGCCGGCTCTGGCTGCCGTGCCGGTGCCTGCCTCGATAGTGCTACCCACGGTAGTTCCCTCAGGTGCGGGAACGTAGGAAAACCCTCCTTCGTCAAACAAGATCTTGGCCAGCGGGGCATCGCGCCCCCGCTCATGAACGATGTCAACAACCCTGCCAGCGTGGTGATCTTCTAGCTTGAAATTCGGATATTTCGCCGGCGCAATTTTGCCAACGATGATGGCCCGGAATTGCTTACCTCCGCGACCTCTTCTGCGTACGAGCGTTCTCTTGCCCATTTTTTCCTGCCAGTGAAAGCGCTCCGAATAGGTGATTTTAATCTTGTGCTATCGCTGCTGCGCCATTTGCGCCATCCATTCCTGCGCTGCCCTGTTCATCTCTTTTTTCGACAGGTTGCGCTTCCGGGATGCCAGAGACCACATATGACCATATGGATCCATCAGCTGTCCCATGCGGTCGCCCCAGAACATGTCCGTGACAGGCATCGCCACCGTGGCGCCTGCCGCCACTGCCTGGTTGAAAACCTTGTCGACATCTTTGACATACGTGTAGAAGGACATGCTCGTGCCGCCTATCGATTGGGGTGACATGGATTTCATCTGGGGCATTTCGTCACCCATCATGAAAACCGAATCGCCTATCTTTAACTCGGCATGCATGACGGTGTTGCCGTCGGGAAGAGTCATGCGGAACATTTCCTTTGCCCCAAATGCCTTCTTGTAATAGTCTATTGCCTGAGCGGCGTTACGAACTACGATGGAAGTCGTGACCGTCTGGTAGCCTTTAGGGATAGGGTCTATCTTGGCCTTCTTGCTACTCTTTTTCTTCCTTTTTGCCATGGCGTGTCTGCTCTTCGATTGCACTAAAAAGCTTTTTCAATGCATCTTGGATAGCCACCGTATATTGCCGCCTCTGCCGAAAATCGTAGCCAATCCCCCACAGTTCCACAAAAAATATATGATTTAGGTGAGTTTTTTGTATCGTAGAATGAAGAAATCCCGAGCCTCTACGGTGAACCCTAGGCAAAAGGGGGTCTCTCCTCCAAAGCCAAACCCGCGATGGGGCCGAGAGGAGGAGACGGAGGTCTTTGCAAAAAGAGTGAAGCTATTCAGGCAGGGCAAGATAACGGAGGACGATTTCCGCCGCTTCCGGCTGCAGAACGGGGCGTACGGCTCACGTCTGCATCTGGACTACAGCATGGTCCGGATAAAGGTTCCAAGCGGAGAAATGACGCCGGACCAGCTGGACCGGATTGCCAGCCTTTCGGAAGCCTTTTCGATAGGCTCGGCGCACGTATCGACCCGGCAGAACATACAGCTTCACTGGGTGCAGCTGGAGGATGTGAGCGAGGTAATGAGGGGGCTTGTCGAGGTAGGGCTCACTACAAGGGAGGCATGCGGCAACACGGTCAGAAACGTGATGTGCAGCCACTTTGCAGGTGTCTGCCCAAGCGAGGCATTTGACGCCACGCCATATTCAAAGGCAATCGCCAGATTCTTTCTGCGCAACCCGACGTGCCAGAACCTGCCGCGCAAGTTCAAGATCAACTTTTCATGCTGCGATAGTCATGGCCTTGTAAGAGTCGCGGACATTGGCCTTGTGCCTGCGGTCAGGACAGGTCAGAACGGAGAAACTGTCAGGGGATTCAAAATATACCTTGGCGGCGGGCTGGGGGCCGCGTCATTCATCGGCCACCTCCTCGAGGACTTTACGCCCGAGGAGAGGGTGCCGTCCACGTGCATGGCTACGGTAAGGCTGTTTGATAGGCATGGCAACAGGGAAAACATGGCCCGGAACAGGATGCGCTACATGGTTCACGAGATGGGCTGGGACAAGTTCCAAAAGATGGTCCTCAAGGAGCGCTCGATAGTGGAGATGACCACATCGTACTCTACGGCAAGGATCTTTGATGTCAAGTCAGAAGTTGATACCAGGCAGCTGCCAAAGGCGCCAAGGACGGCAAAGCTGCCGGTGCTAAACGACCGCGTGACCAAGGACAGCCCCGCTTACGAGCGCTGGCTCCATACGAACGTCGTTCCCCAGAGGCAGGAGGGCTACTTTACTGCCTTTGTTACGCTGGGCGCAGGAGACATCACAGCGAGCCAGCTCAGGGTTTTTGCCTCCGCTATCCGCGAATATTCCGCAGAAGCCGTAGCGAGAAACACCCCGCAGCAGAACTTTGCCGTGCGCTATGTGCGCGGGACAGAACTGCGCGACTTTTACGAAAAGCTCGCTTCCGCCGGCCTTGCCAACCCGGGCGCGCTGAGCATTTCTTCCGCCGTGGGCTGCTCGGGGACAACCTCGTGCAACCTTGCAATAACCAACTCACACAGGCTGGCCAAAGAGGTGCAGCGCAGATTCCTCGAGCTCGGACTTGACACTGACGACTCGCTGCGCGACTCCACAATCAAGATAAGCGGCTGCCCCAACTCCTGCGGCCAGCACGAAATAGCGACACTGGGGTTCTTTGGCGGCGCGTCAAGGATCAACGACTCTATGACGCCCACCTACACGATGCTCTTTGCCGGAAGCGCCGGCGAGCAGGGTGAGCTGGGAAAGGTCGTAATGCGGGTGCCGGCAAAGCGCGTTATTGAGACCATCCTGAAAATTGTCGAGCTCTACAGGCAGCAGAGATCGTCAGAAAACGAGACCCTGCACCAGTGGATCACCGGCGTGACGGCGGGCAAGGGCCCTGCCGGCATCAGGAATCTCGACGACATGAAAGCCGCCCTCGCGGACGTTGTACAGCTTCCAACACCGGAGAGGGATCCGGATGCCTACCGGGATTATGGCAGCGATTCAAGATTCTCCGCCAAGACCGCCAGAGGGGAATGCGCGGCTTGACCGCAGCGGCTGCTGCGAAAAAGAAAAACACAAACGCCGCGGCGAAAAGTTCCGGGGATTTCCAGCTCCCAATAGTTTGCGATTCTGACACCCTCCGCTCGCTTGTGCGCAGAAAGGCGGTGCGCGTTGTCGATGTCCGCAAAGCCGACGAATACGTCAAGGAGCACATTCCTACGGCGGTGTCGCTGCCGCTTGCGCGAGTGCTTGAAAACGACTCTCCGGAAAAAATTGTTGCTATCATGGAGGAGCTCGGAATATCCGATGGGATGCCAGTCGTTGTATACGACGACACTTTCGGGGCGCTTGCGGCTCGAGTTGCCTGGACCTTCCAGTACGTGGGGCACAAGAATACCGCCCTTCTGGAGATGACCTTCAGGCAGTGGAAGGAGCTCGGGCTGGAGACGGAGAAGCAGCAGCGCGCTTTTCCAAAGGCAAAGCATTCCTTGGACGTCAACGTCAATATCCATGCTGACGCGCAGTACGTCGAATCGGTCAAGTCGCAGGCTGGCAAGCTTCTCGTGGACTCCCGGGAGAGGCTTAATTTTCTGACAGAACACATTCCCGGAGCAAAGAACATCCCCTACACGATGGTGGGTTCTAACGGCAGCATACTGAGAAAGGCCGACGAACTGAGGAGGATGATAGAGAACCGCGGGATATCAGACGACGCGGAGATCATCACTTATTGCGGTAGCGTCGGCACGCTATCGGGCCTGACATTCTATGCGTTAAAGCTGGCAGGCTTCCAGAACGTCAAGCTATACCCAAAGTCGTTCAAGGAATGGAAGGCCCTTGGCAAGCCCAAAGAAGAGTTCAGAGACGCGACGTACTGGGACCTATCGGCAGAGTAAGTTGGGGAAGCGACTCATCGTATGCCTTACGGGCATGCCCGGTGCCGGAAAATCCACAGTGGCATCTTTTTTGAAGGAAAAGGGTTTTGCTCTGATAGTCATGGGCGATGCCGTAAGAGAAGAGGCAAGGCTGCAGGGGCTTGAGCAGACCGACGAGAACCTTGGCAAGCTGATGCTAAAGATCAGGCAGGACCTCGGACAGGGCGGGGTCGCGCACCTGGTCCTGAAAAAGCTGGAAAGGGATGGAACCCGGGGCAATATCGTCATTGACGGAGTTCGCGGCACTGAGGAAGTCAATGTGCTGAAGAACGCGGGCGACGTGAAACTGCTGGCGATACACGCCTCCCAGGCTACGCGCTTTCAGCATCTAAAGGGTAGAGGGAGGTCCGATGCCCCGACCAGCAGCAGCGAGTTCGCAGGCCGCGACAAGCGCGAGCTG
>CAZNOV010000038.1:11183-11842 GCA_964574725.1 uncultured Nitrososphaera sp.
CGATGCAATCGCACTTGCCGATGAAACGATATCAAACAATGAGCTGACTCTTTCGCAGCTCAAGGAAAGAGCCTTCGACGTCGTAAACGAGTGGCAAAAAGAAGCGGGCGGCGAGGGTTGAAGAGACCAAACATCGGCTCGCCGGTAGAGCTGAAGGTCGAAGCGCCTGTCAACCCGTCGGAAGATCCGCAAAAGGTGATCGACGCGATCACCAGAGTAATCGACAGGTGCTCCCCGGAATTCCGCTACGGCAGCAGGATCGTGGGCAGGGCGGCAGGGACAGAATCCCTTTCGCTCATTTACGAGCAGGTTCGCTCGAGATCGGCTATGGGCGTTTTGAGGAGGATGCTCCTTGACAACCGCGCTGGGGACAGCACTTGGTTTCTGCTCAACAAGCAGGCCGCATCCGCAGGCATCGCTGTGGTAATAGAGCACGACCAGGAGTCGCCTCTGGGGCCTATACGAGTCACCATAAGTTGCGAAGAGCTAGACCCGCTTATCGAATGGCTGGTTCCAGCGGTATGGGCATAAGCGATGGGAAAGCTTCTTTTACCCCCACCGGTATACGGGCTTCATGGAAGCGTATTGCGTCAAGTGCAAAGCAAAAAGAAACATGAAGGACGAAAAGAAGATTACGATGAAGAACGGCAAGCCGGCTA
>CAZNOV010000039.1:0-11835 GCA_964574725.1 uncultured Nitrososphaera sp.
CGAGGAACGTGGTAGAATTAGAAATAGAAGATATCGAAGGAGTAGGGCCAACCACCGCCCGCAAGATGAAAGAAGCAGGCATAAGTTCAGTCATGGAGCTGGCTACTACTGTGCCAGATGAACTTGCCACTGACTTGGGTGGCTCGAAGGAGACTGCAGCGAGCTTTATCATCGCCGCCCAAAAATTGCTGAGGGAGACAGGCCTGCTGGATAACGAATTCACTACCGCGGACATTGAGCTTGAAAAGAGAAAAGCCCTGCTACGCTGCACCACCGGTGCAAGGGCTCTTGACGAATTACTGCTTGGCGGCATAGAGACTCAGGCCATTACCGAATTTTACGGCGAATTTGGCAGCGGCAAGAGTCAGATATGCCATACTTTGTGCGTCACCTCCCAGCTGCCTATAGAGGAAGGAGGTCTAGGCGGGGGAGTCATATTCATAGACACGGAAGGGACCTTCAGGCCAGAAAGAATAGAACAGATAGCAAGATCGAGGAAGCTTAATTCAGATGAAATACTGAAAAGGGTGGCAATATGCAAGACATACAACAGCAGCCACCTTGAGCTGATTATCAAGTCTATTGGCAAGTATATCGATGATTTCAAGGCCAAAATGATAATAATTGACAGCATAATCTCCCTACACCGTGCCGAGTTTTCCGGTAGAGGAACACTTGCAGACAGACAGCAGCGCCTTAACAGCATCATGCACAAACTGGTACGAATTGCAGAAATCTATAACGTTGCTATTGTAGTGACGAACCAAGTGCAGACCACGCCTGACACGTTCTTTGGCGATCCAACCAAGCCTGCAGGTGGAAACGTGATCGGACACGCGTCGACGTACAGAATATACCTCAGGAAGGCCGGCACGGATAGGATAGCCAGGATAATCGATAGCCCGTATCATCCATACTCTGACGTTCGGTTTACTGTTACGGACGCTGGTATCGAGGAAGTAGCAGAGGACAAGAAGAAATAGCCAGACTGCTTTCCAAGGTGCTGAGTGATTAGAGGAACTTTTTCTCGGCCTCTTCGAGTTTTCTTTCGTCGCCGCAGAACCTAATGAGGCTATGCAGTTTTTCTCCGGCCCTGCCGGACGTTATCGAATCCCTCGCCACTGGTACTCCCTGCTTTAGGTCGGGAGAAACCTTGGCTACTACAAGGGCGGCCGCCGCATTCAATACGACGATGTCCTGTTTTTCAGATGACGCCTTGCCATGAATTGTCTGAAGTGTAAACTCGATCGATTCGTCCTTGGAACTTACTACGAGATGCTCGGGCTTGCTGACAGAAACTCCCAGGACGCGTGGGTGCAGGCGCAACCTCTTTGTCTGGCCATCTCCAGTCAGCCACAACACGTCGTTTTCGCAGGTGTTTGAAAATTCGTCAAACCCGTCGGCAGCATGGACTATCATGGCCTCTTTGACGTACCCCTGGCATACTTCAGCAAATACGTCCAGAAGGGATGGCTCAAAGACTCCGATGACCTGTCCCGAAATGTTTGTGCAAGGATTGCTGAGGGGTCCGACCATGTTGAATACCGTTCTTATCCCAAGCATTTTCCTAAGGTTTGCAACATGCTTCATCGCAGGATGGAATTTTGGAGCGAAAAGGAAGCCGATGCCCACCGACTCGATGCATGACTGGACTCTGGCCGGAGAGGCATCAAGGTCAAGGCCTACGTACTCGAGGAAGTCCGCGCTTCCGCAGAGGCCGGACACCGACCTGTTTCCGTGCTTTGCGACGCATGCCCCGGCCGCCGAAGCGACAATTGCCGCTGCGGTGCTTATGTTAAACGACCTTATTGAATCGCCCCCGGTGCCGCATGTGTCAATTATTGGCAGGTTCACTGCCGGGGTTATCCGTGTCGCATGTCTCCCCATGGAGTCCAGTACTGCCCTTATCTCGCCGGCAGTTTCTCCTTTCATAGAGAGCGCAACCAGAAACGCGGCCAGCTGGGCATCACCTGTGGTGCCTTCAAGAATCGCGTCCATGGCATCTCCCATTTCGTGATCCGCCAGACCTGATCTTGCCACCAGTTTCTTTATCACCGGGCGCAGGTCTGCCGGCGCTTTCATCTTTTCACCATCGATATGAAATTAAGCAGGATCTTGCGACCTTCCCCTGTCAGGACGGATTCCGGGTGGAACTGGACACCCTCTATCAAGAATTTCCTGTGTCTGATACCCATTATCTCGCCGTCGTCTAGGGCCTTGGCCGTCACTTCGAGTGAGTCAGGGATGCTACTCTGCTCGGCCACCAGCGAATGATATCGTGTTGCTTTGAAAGGATTTGCTACACCCTCGTATAGCCTGTCTTCGCTGTACTGTATAGGGCTGGTCTTGCCGTGCCTGACCTTTCCGGCATTAATCACCCTGCCCCCGTAGGCATGAACGATACCCTGATGTCCCAGACATACGCCGAGTATTGGCATGCTGGGTCCGAGTTCTCTTATAACATCAGTGCAGACCCCAAAATACCTCCGATCCGCGGGGTGACCCGGGCCTGGAGATATCACTATTGCATCGGGACCCATTTTTCTAATGTCCTCCAAAGTTATCTTGTCGTTTCTTACAACCGTGGGTTCTGTCTTCAGTTCGCCAAGAAGCTGGGCAATATTGTAGACGAACGAATCGTAGTTGTCAATTACCAGTACTTTCACAGAACTTCACCTTGGAGTGGACGATTACTTGGGATTACCGGGTAGGTGCCAAAAGAGACCGCCTCTTTGCATTGAACTCCGAAGGTGTTGATGCGCCACAGTATTTAAAGCTAGTGCGGTGTGCCGCTTATTCAGACTTGGTATCTCATTTGCCATAACATATTTAATACATCCGACAGATCTTGAATTTGCAGATCTTACGAAAAAGTGATCAGTTTTGGTCAGAGTATTCATAAATGGATACGGGAACATAGGCAGGAGGCTTGCGAGCGCGCTTTCCGCGGACAAAGAGATTCAGTTCGTCGGCGTTGCAAAGTACACAGTGGATGATAAGGTCAGGGAAGCCCTCGAAAACCGACTGAGTGTTTATGTTCCTAGCGATATGGTCAGCGCCTTTAGAGAAAAGGGCTACAACGTTGCAGGTCCCGTTAGCGAAGCGGTCGAGAAGAGCGACCTGGTCATTGACGCTGCGAAGGAAGGAGGTGGATATGAAAACAAGAAGAGCCTCTACGAGCCTATGAACAGGCCTGCGATATTCCAGGGCGGTGAGGAGAGGCACGGAGAAAAGGCCGTGGCTGACATGATTCACAATTCCCGAGTAAATTATTCTGAGGCAGCAGGTAAGAGATATGTTATTCAGGGCAGCTGCAACGTGTCCGGGATGGGAAGGGTGATGCAGCCACTGATAGAAAATTTTGGAAAACGCATCACTAGATACGATGTCGAACTAATCAGGAGGTGGGCCGACCTTGAAGATGCCAAGCCCGTCATGGATTCCATCGAATGGGACAGGAATCCCCACCACCAAGACGACGTCAAGGACTTTATCCCGGGGGCCAACCTATACGTTGATGCCTTCAAAGTGCCGTCAAGGATGATGCACCTCCACCAGATGTTTGTTCGATTCGGCGGCGGAGCGCCTACCAAGGACGAGATACTGGAATGTTACCGTGATGAATTCGGGGTCGCCATCATTGGTTCTGCGAAAGGGACCGCCGATGTCAGGAAGAAGGCACTGGAACTTGGGTTCGCGCACGGGGACACTAACATGGTGCACATTCACCGGGATATCCTGCGGGTTCAGGACGATACTGTCAAGATAGGATACTCTGACGACCAGACGGGGATGGTCATTCCAGAAAACCATCTCCTGCTGCAGTCCATGGTGTTCAGGCGATCCCGGGACGAAGCGCTGAAGAAAACCGACAGCCTCTTTCAGGTCAGCAGGAAACGAAAGATTCTGGAAGAAGAATTCAAGTGAGTCGCGCAGAGCCTTAAAGAATAGGCCAAAACACAGTGAATGGAACTAATATCAAAATATTGAACTGAGTTTGGCGAAAAAGCCCTTCTTCTGTTCCTTCTTTTTCTTGTCTGTCTCCTCGGGTTCTTCCTCTTCCAGTCCCAGTTCATCCAAAATGGCGTCACGCAACTTACGTTTCAGGTGTAAGGAGATTTCCTTGATCTTGTCCTGCAGGAAAATTATCTCCTGGTTTTTTTCGTCGATTTCATGTACCAGCTTTTGCGTCTGGACTTCCGAAGATGCCTTGTTCTGTTCGAGCTCGTTTGTCTTGGTCTGCAGTTCGCTGACGAACTCGCCATGAAGCCATTCCTGAAGTTTTTCCAGTCGTTCCTGGCTGTCGTTGGCAACAACTTTTTCGTTGTGCTCGTTCATTTCTGCCATCTTGCCTTCGAGGAATCCCTCTAGCTCATTCTGGAGCTTGGTGCTCTGAAATTCGTAATCCTTTCTGAGCTGTTCAAGCTGGAGCTGATATTTCTTTTCCGTCTCCCTTAGGGTCTTTCCAAGGTCGTCGCGGCTTTTCTTCGCCTGGTCTTTTATCTCCTTCTGGAGCATTTTTCGTTCTTCCCTATGATTTCTTACTATCTCTTGCATTTTTTTCGCGTGTGAGGCCTTTAGTTCCGCTATTCTGCTTTTGTCATCAGGTCTTGCCTTCTTGGCAGGCCTGTCCCGAGTTACCTGCTCTGGCTTTTTCTCTGTCTGTTCGGGCTCGTCCTTGATCTCGGGCAGCCCGACTTCCGTGGTTCGGAAGGTTCCCTCAAGGTCAATAATCGAGGTCCTTTCCTCAGTCTCAGACATTGAAATAACTATCACTTTTTCTTTTAAATATTGTTGCATGTCAAAAATCTCGACTTCCTGCGGGCATAAGGGTAAGGGGATATTGCCGGCTGTCGAGCTCGGTGCTTAAGGCTGACGGTCGGTCACGGAAGGGACTGCAAAGCCCTGCCTCTCGGCCCTCGAGATGACGGTGTACATGCCTCGATTTGGCGGTCACCATTAGAGGGCCGAGCCGCCAAGCAGGTGGCTCTCCATGGGAACTGTATCCCCTACGGGGAAAAATATATGCTAAAACCTTGGAAGATGAACAGATGCGACCAACCAATCAATGTCCGAGTAGTCAGTGATAAGTTCTTGTTAGCTCCATGAAGTCAGTCTTCATGCTTTTCTTGTCAATCAATGCCAGGAACTTCATGCACTCTGGATCCTGCATTGCTGACTTTGCTGCATTATCCGCGTCAGCGCGTGCCCGCCATTTTACTATGTCGACCCAGTTCAAACCGTTCTCTGTCCTTGCGAGCTCTCTGTTGACGAAACCTCGCGCCCTATTCAGGAATGACTGCACGCCGTCTGAAGCCCTCATGAATGTGTCCTCATCCACTCCTCTCTGCAACTTGAAATGAACGATTTCAACAATTGTGCCACTCATGTAGAATCACCAGTGTAACTGAATATAAAAGAAGAAAGATGTATGAGGAACCTACAGCGCTCAGGAGAAGAATTCAAATAGAGTGAATGGCATTTGGTACTAGTTGGCTCAGCTGCAATCAAAAAAGGAATGCGCACTGTGTGGAACTACACTGCCTCCCGGGAGTGAGGTCAGCATGTGCAGCGAGTGCCTAAAATCGGCGGATTGCTGCGTCGGCCTCGAAAAGCTGAAAGACTAGCTATTCGACCATTTTCAATGTGTCCGTTATAGTCACTATTCCTATTACGTTGGCCCTTTCGCTAACCAAGATGCACTTTGCGAACCGCACAAGCGGGATCAGAGCCTTAGCGGGAGTAGAGATGTCTACAATCGGGGGCGGTGGGTCCATCATTTGAAAGACAGGAACGTTGCGAAGTTCTTTTTCATCCTTTTCCACCATGATTTTTGCAAGGCCGTCCTCCGTAAGTATCCCGACAACTTTTGAGGAATCAAAAACAGGCAGCTGGCTGATCGAATTGTTCCGCATGATGTCGATGGCGTTGTGGAGCTTCTGATCTTTCTGAATGGATATTAAGTTGCGGCTGCAAATGTCTCCGGCTTTCATTGAAGAGCTACCTTCAAGAGAGCTCAGGATCTCAAAGATCTTCCTCGCAGTTTCGTAACTTGGTCTGGACCTGCCGGATTCTATCTGATTAATCATTGATGTGCTCACACCCGTGAGAGATGCGAGCTTTCTCTGCGTTACTCCAAGCCTTAGTCTGGCTTGCTTGATGTATTCTAGACGCGGTAGCATCCGGCCGCTCTAGCTTGCAAAATCCTATACTTATACGCTTACGATGCAGAATTTGGAGGACAATTCCTTGATAGCCTTATATTATGTGCGGACGAAATTTTTCTTGCAGCGATCAGGAACATGGTCAACGACGGCGCCAACGTCAGCAAGTGGGATTCGGTTAGAAGATACAAGCTAACCAGAATGATAAACGAGCTCTCGAGCATCACCGGCCACGGGACGGAGCTGGTGACCGTGTACATCCCGCCGCGGCGGCCTATTTTTGAAGTTATATCCCAGCTGCGCAACGAAGCCGGCACTGCTTCGAACATAAAGTCTGATATGACAAGGAATCACGTTCAGGACGCGCTGAGCACGACTATAGAGTTTCTGAAGAAGTTCAGGGTTACGCCTGAGAATGGACTCGTGGTATTCTGCGGGGCAATCCCCAACGAGAAAGGCATCGGGAAGGAGAAGATTGAAATCTACCCAATAGAGCAGCCTCCAAAGCCGGTCCAGATCAGCTTGTACCGATGCGACGATCACTTTTGGACCGACCACCTAAAGGACATGCTAAAAGACGACAAGGCAATAGGCATTCTGGCAATTGATACGCAGGAAGCGGGCCTGGGCTTACTGACTGGTAACGAAGTGAAGACCGTCGATTCGCTCACATCCGGCGTTGCAGGAAAACACAGGCAGGGCGGTCAGTCCGCGCGAAGATTCGAGAGGCTCAGAGAAAATGAGCTAAACGAGTATTACCATCGAATCGCAGACCATTCAAAGCAGGTATTTATTGATGAATACAATGTGAAGGGGATCATAGTCGGCGGACCAGGTCCTACCAAGGAGAACTTCCTGAAGGAGGAATATCTGGACTATCGACTTCAGAAGGTGATAATCGCAACTCTTGACACATCCTATTCGGGGGAGGAAGGCGTCCGAGAGATTCTGGAAAAAGCTCGCAAGGATGGGGTTCTGCATGAATACCGGCTCATGGAAGAAAAGCAGATCATGGAGAAATTCATGGGTGAAATTCATTCCGGAAGGGGGCTTGGGATTTACGGCATACATGATGTCATCAGTGCTGCAAAGAACGGAGTCGCTGACAGCGTTGTGGTCACGGACGACGTGTCTTACGTCAAGCTCGAATTCAAGTGCAAGGTATGCAGGACAGTGCAGGAAAAAGTGGTAGACCGATCAGAAAAAGTCGCCACAAAGCAACAATTCCTGTCAAGACAGTGCCCGTCGTGCGGCGCGACAGACTATGAGGTGGTTGAGAAGGACATAGTAGAATACCTTGAGGAATTGGCTACTATGACCGGGAGCAAGCTTGAAGTTATCTCGGGCAGGACCGAGGAGGGGGCGCAGCTTGCGAGCCTCGGAAAAGTGGGGGCAATCCTTCGCTACAGACCTACGTAACTGCGACGCATGTGCAGTCGTCAATTTCCTTCGAGCAGCCGCTGCACATGATGACGGTGTTACAGCCCGATGGCGTACAGGCTTCGAATTTCCTTAGCTCTCTGCCGCATTCACACAGCTGCACCCCGAAACTAATCCATCGAAATAATATGTACTTTTTGGAGTTTCCTGGCGCGGTGACTGGGCTATCAATTGGAAATCCGTACTACCAGTTATGAAGTCCATAATTTCAGAAGTCTGCCGACAATGTTTTAATTCTTGAATCAGGGATCGGTGGGAGCAGGAACAAACTTGATATGGCAACTAGCAATGCAAGCTGCCCTGCTTGGTCCACGATCCGCATGCAGCTCTCAATATCATGGATCACATATAAGGATGGTTCAGTAGGAACTTACGACATTTCAAAATCGGTGCAACGTAGCATCGAGTTTTGATAACGCGCCGACATTAATGCGACAAGTATTAAATAAAGGTAAAGAAATATCTGCAGTCGAGATAAAAGTGCCTAGCGAGCTAAAAGTTCATCCGTCATTTTTCAAGGAATTTGCGACAAAGACATGGGTCTCGCCGACTGAAATTGTGAAGGAGTTGGTAGAGAATGCCTTTGACGAGGACGCGACCCGGGTTTTGGTAACTGTCCTAAATGATGGCTCCATAATCATCGAAGACAACGCGGGAATGGACCAGGAAAGCATGGAAAAGTTCCTGCTGCTGGGCTCGCCGCACAAGAAGGTTGAATCGATCTCCCCCAAACTCAGGAGGATCAGAACAGGCAGATACGGAACTGGAAGGCTCTCATTTCTTACCTCTTTTGATCGGATGAGAATCAGGACGAGGCGTGGAAAATTCCACAAGTCACTTATCATAGACGCCAATGTCCTCGATAAGCTATTCAGGGGCAACTCCAGGCTCCACGAATTAAGGGAGTCGCCCCTTAAGCGCGAGGGAACAGAGCTGCTAATGACCGGGGCACGAACCGTTATCGATGTTTTCCGTGTAATGAAAGAGATCCGCAGGCTAGCGGTGCTGCGCCAGCCAATGTTTGAAGTTTTCGTAAAGTCTTCGAACAAGTTCAAAGAGTGGAACTTTGACGAGGCACAGGCAGTCCGGGCTCCCCAAATACAGGGGCACCGGATACCTGTCAACCTCGATAACGGAAGGATTGTCGGAGAGATCGTGATCGCAAGGAGGCCTCTTTCCGAAGATGAAAGAGGGGTCGCCGTAATGGTGGGAAGTCACATTGTTACCCACAGCAACTTTGGCTTTGACACAAAGCTCAGTCGGGTCACCGGATTCATAAGGTGCGATAGCCTGACAACAAGGTTCGCAGACAAGTCTGCGATAATTGAAGATGAAGAATACGCGAGGTTCAACCAGCTAATGAAGACATTTGTGATTGACACTGTGCTGCCAAGCCTTACCGAGTATGAAGATGTGCTCATTACCCGTGAGGAATCCAGGATATATCGCGAGTTAGATAAGGTCCTTGGACAGGCAATGGTTGAGACCTTGGAGACGCAGGAAGAAGTTCAGGGTTACGAGATGGTCGACGTTAAAGAGGTAGTGAGAGCCAGACCGGGGTCCGCAAAGGAAGAGGCGGGACGCAAGTCGCATGGCTACCCGCATCACGCAGGCTCTGCAGAATCGCAGGAGTACAGAATCGATAGCCTTCCCCCAGAGGTTGGAGGACTATCCCGGGCAGGCTCTGGCCGCGATTACGAGATTTCCGGAGTGGCATCGGGCGAGCCAGGAGAGATCGTCGAGGAGATAGACGAAACCCAGGCTGATGGAACGATAATCAGAACAAGAAAAGTCAGAAGACCGATATTGAAAAAGACCTTCGCGCTAAGACGGATTGGATACAAGGTCATACCTTATGAAGATGAAACGGATTCTAGGTACAGTTTCATAAACGAAAACATAGTCTTTGTCAATAAGGCCAACCCGACCTACCGTGCAGAAGCATCAAGGGGCGACGAATTCCTCCTGCGCCATGTAATTAGCATTGTCGCAGAGGCAGTTGCCCAGACAAAGCATCCCGAGGGCAAGGAAGCACTGGAGCTGCAAAACCGGCTGGTGGCAGAGGCAATAAGGATTCACTCATCAGGTAGAAGTTAGCGTTTCGATAAAGCACAATGTTTGCAACACAATAGAAACGACTAAATCTGACTGGTCCAACGAAATAGAGCGTATGGCTTTCGAGTTCATGCCCGGCGCAACTGTGGTCGGACTATCATATCATGACGGTGTCATCTTGGCCGCAGAAAAGAGAGTTTCTTTCGGCAATTTTGTTGTGAACAAGAATATCAAGAAGACATTTTCTGTGACTGACCATGTTGGAGCGGCCTGCGCGGGGATGGTGGCCGACATGCAGGTTCTGGTAAGGCAGGTCGAAGCACTGGCCAAAATACGCAAGCTCGAAACCAGGCGTAACGTTCCGCCAAATTCGATAGCGAAACTGATGTCTGTCATAATGTTTGAGCGACGGTATTTTCCGTTGCTCACGCAGGTCATCATCGGTGGAATAGAGGCAAAGCCAGAAATTTACACTCTCGATCCTCTAGGCTCTGTATTGCCTGACGACTACGCTGCTGTCGGGACAGGCGCGGAGCTCGCGCTTGGCATTATCGACGCAGAGTTCAAGCCAAACATGTCGGAGGAGAAAGCGAAGGAATTAGCTGTTCGCGCGATCAGGTCGGCGATTCAGCGGGATGCGTCAAGCGGGGACGGGATTGATGTTCTCTACGTGACAAAGGGTGGCCCGAGGGAAGAAATGATTCCCATAAGGCACTCCTAAATCTGCTTGGACGCTTCCCATGCCTTGTCGCTGATGAAGTGAATATTATCAATTACATAGCCCTTGTTCATCGTTTGTGCTGATTCGCTGTCCTCCAAGGCTATCCCGACTGCAAGAAACTTGCCGTGTTGCTGATCCCTGACTGTCACTATATCGCCCTTCCTGAATGATCCAAAATGAGTGATCCCTGGTCTCATCACCTTCGCGCCATTGCACACAAACCTTATGGCACCCATGTCAACCGTGACGGATGGAAACTGATCCAGTAATTCAGAATTCGCGCCGATAAATGGAACAATTCTGTCGCCGATCTGCACCGCTACAACTGCATCATTGGCGACCAAAAGCCGGTTCCCATCTTCTATTTCGTATACTTTGATACTCCTTACCTTTGGTCCTGCCTCTCGGGGCCATGCCGCAGCGATCCTCTCCAATAGGTCAGATGTTTCGCTCTTAGAGAGCATGAATGTTTTCAGTTCGCGATCACGGGTTCTGCCTTATGCTGCTAATTATTTGTTGCAACAACATCATGCTTGATAGATTAGTACGAAACATTATTACATGCGCTGCTGAACTAGGTTTGCAATGCAGTTCCAGATAATGAAAGAACCGATGGCAATCTTGGACGTGCATCTCGATTCTGGAGAAAAGATAACCGCGGAATCTGGCGCCATGGTATACGTGAAGGGTAACATTGAAATCAAGACAAGGACTCGCGAGGGCGGGTTCCTGAAGAAACTCAAAGTCACTGCCCTTGGTGGCGAATCATTCTTTGTTAACGACTACGTCGCTCACGGCGAGTGTTCTCTGGGTCTTACGGGACCCCCCCTTGGTGACATCGTGCACCTTGACGTACGTCCGGGCAGCGGATATATCGTCCAGTCGGGCTCTTATGTAGCTTCGACGCAGGGAGTACTCCTTGACACCCAGTGGCAGGGCTTTACCAAGGGATTGTTTGGAAGTGAATTCTTTATGCTAAAGGCGACCGGCCAGGGAGACATGTTTCTCAATGCCTACGGAGGCATCATCGAAAAGCAGCTGGCCGGAGGAGAGAAAATGACCCTTGACAACTACCACCTGGTCGCGCTCAGCGAGGAGGCAATCTACAGAGTCACAAAGGTGGGGGGCATGAAGACTACGATCCTTGGAGGAGAGGGCCTTGCGACCGAAATCACGGGGCCGGGCACGGTGTATTTCCAGACAAAGAATATTCGCGAATTGATTGACTTGCTTGGCATAAACCAGAGGGCAGAGACAACCTCACGACCAGGCGTCTCCTTTGGCGGATTTAGAATAAGCTAAGTATTTGTGTGCGTTATCGTCTGCCAGCACTCTAGGCAGTAGTCGCCGCTTACCTGAAAGATCTCTGCGATCTTCTCATGGCAGTGAAAGCATACCGCTGGTGCTCCAATTTCTTCTGCAATGGCTGCGTTATTATCCAATTTCTCTAACCTG
>CAZNOV010000040.1:0-11594 GCA_964574725.1 uncultured Nitrososphaera sp.
CTGTTGTTACAGCCCATACAGGTCGTAATGTAAATTCATTACAGGGTGCGCCTATTCTCTGAGACCAGCCCTGCCGCCCTGCGCCCTGCGGAAGACATTCATGCCAAGGTTATAGTTCTCAAATAGAGATTGAAGCGACTCGATTTCGAGCGAGAGCATTGCGATCTCACTCTTGTTCTCCTCCGGATTTTTCATCAGCTCGTCGAGCTTTTCCTTTTTTTCGGCCAAAAGATCGCCTACGTTGTGTTCGTATTCGCTGGACATGTAAGTGCAGACTGACTTTCATTCAAATTTTAAGTTTTGCTCTCATGCCCAACCTGACGATAAAGGCTTGCTGATAATTCTCGTACGCATTTCCGTCAGAGAAGCATCTATCGCAAATGCATGCCTGCGAAACCAACTCCCTGTTACACATTTTCTCGAATTCACATGTGGCACAGCCTGCTGGATTACCGCAGATGAAGCAGCGCAGCTCTAGTAACGCTGGCGGATGTTCTCTCTCCCCAGTTACCTGTCTCAGTGGCGACTCACACCTCCCGTGTTTGATCGACTTGGTCGTTCTGGACCACAGGGCGTACTCGCCTTGAGGTATCTCCTTTCCGCACTGCGCACATTTGCCCCTGTATTTTACAAGTAATCTTATCCAGTCGCCGCGCGCGCTCATTTCTTTCTGACCACCTTTTCAATTTCCTTTGCTATCGACTCTCCAACTGATCCATCGCCAAAGTTGTCAATGGCAAACCTGACTGGGTCGATCTTTTTATCGATCATGAATCTGATGAAGTACGGCATGACAAGGGATCCTGCGCCGCTTCTTGACGTATGGGCGGCCTGTGCCAGCACCGGCAGTATTTTTCTGGTCGACTGGGACCGGGCGAATATCGGACCCATCACCGGCCACGGCATTCCATACTGGCTGTACCTGATGGCCTTTCTGCGAGATCTTTCGTACAAGCCTGCGGCAACAAGATTGTCGATATAGCGCAGCAGGCTCCAGTGCCTGTTCACGCTTGCCCTTCCGATGTGGACATCTGCTCTTGACAGGACGTCAAGCATTTCAGCCAAATCGTCCCGCTCTAATCGTGATGAGACAATGCTTGAAAACAGTGCGCCCATCTTGTCGGTTCGCCTCGCCTCCGGCGTCATCACTTGATACCTAGGATCATGGTATGAAGCGTTGGCCTGGGTTATGAATGCCGTCGCCTCTTCCATGCTGCCTGAACTAAAATAGCCGTCTATGGCCTCTGCAATGTCTATCCCAACAATATCCTTGCTCGATCCTGAGGCATAGCCCGAGACGCGTGACTGGCCGCCATTCAGCATAGATCGCATATCCCCCCGGCTGTTATTCACTATCGAAACCTTTTCGTCGTGCCCAAGCTCTGCACCCTCTTTCTTCATAACGTAGTCAAGGAAAAGCATCTGCAGCTTCGGCGGGATCGGGCTGAACTCGACGGTCTTGCACAGCTTTGCGAGATCCTTTATCTTTGCCGACTTTTCATTTGCAGCCATTATTACAGGCACGGTGGGTTCTTTCATCATGTCAGCAAGCGCGTCGAGACCTCCCGAATCTTCCCTGCCCGAGATTCCGTCCACCTCGTCGAGGAAGAGCAGGATCTTTCTTCCCAGCAGGCCTGTGTTCTGGAAGACAGGCATTATCCGGTTCTGCAGTACTTCCCTGCTCCTTGCATCGCTAGCGTTCATCTCCACAAGGTCGTAGTCAAGATTCTTTGCCAGCGCATGAACCAGTGTCGTCTTGCCCGTCCCTGGCGGCCCTACAAGAAGGAGTGGCTTGCTTCCGCTCACCCAGCCCGCCAACCACTTTGCTGCGATCAGCCTGGCATCCTCATTCCCAACCATCTGCTCAACAGTGACTGGCCTGTGCTTTTCAGACCACATCATTTCGGCAATCGCTTCGCGAAGTCGTCAAAGGGGGCGCGGCGCACCAGCTCATTATACCAGTACTGGTTATAGTGCCTGACTGTCAGAAAGAGGAATTCCAGAAAAGGCTTTAGCTGGAAGCTTTCAGGCAGCATGTCCAGAGCAATCTTCGCCTCTTCAAGGTACAGGTTGCTCTTTGCCATGGTGAGCTCAAAGCCACGGCGGACATTCCCCGTGATTATCGAAAAGTAGAGAGGCCACGACGGGATCTTTACAGCATTATTCCTGATCGCGTCCTCTATTTCGTTGCCGCAACCTACGCATTCGCCCGCCTTGGCCATTCCCAGATGAAAGATGTCACCCAGCGGACGGCGGTTGAGTGCCATGTTTCTGCCGGCCGTGCCCATCACCGCCCGATATTTCTTGTAGCAATCGTTCATGCTCTCGTCGCTAATTGCAGTCGGATTTTTCTTGAGCTTGACATCGACGTATTGACCGACTCGGGCGTCCCTGAACCCATCTTCAAATGCCTTGAGGACTTCGTCCCCTCCCTGCGCTATCTTTTCGCGCGCTATTGCAAGTATGTAGGGATTCATGAATTTGTAATCCTCAAGGTATTCCAAATCTTCGTCCATGTCCACTATCCTGTCCATGGGCTCGCTCAGATCGATCGCGATGATATGACCATCAATTACAGCGTTCCTCTTTTCTTCCACGACACTGTCATTGAAATACTGGCTCGAACCATCGAAAAGAGCGCTGAAGACCGGAAAAGTCATCTTGACAAAATTAGAATTGAGTATGCGACCGACCCGGTCCGCGATGATCTCAGCACTTTGCAGCCTTGCCCGGATATCCTGGATGGCACCGTTTTCAGGGACCAATTCTGGCGAGCCGACTTCATTGGCAAAACTTTTCATCGTGGCTGAAGGGTTAGCGTCGGTTTCAATGGCCCTGTGCAGCGATAATATGAATCTCTGAGCAAAATCCTGGAATTCATTTTCTGTCTTTTCCTTGTACTGATTGAATTGCCTGTAGCCCTTGCTGCGCATGAGGCCTTGCTTCATTATCTCCCTGCCCGCCTGCGTGGCCATCAGGGCTTCCTTGGAAAAGATCGATTCGTCCTTGGCGCTCATCGTTGTTTTGGGTTTTGCCATCTGTGGCTATTTAACCATTCAGAGGTGCAAGGAAACTACCGAAGATCGATTGCTTACCTGGAAGCCATTGCGATTCTTTCCTGCTCGTTCTTTTTCTTCACCGAGTGGCTCGCCATGTCGTTGTTTGAAGCAAGAATGATCTCCTTTGCAAGCGCCTCTTCGATGGTCTGCGGGCTAGAGTACGTCGACTCCCTGACTCCCTCCGCGATAAAACGCAGAGCCAGGTCGACCCTTCGCAGCGGGGCCACGTCAACCGAAACGTGGTATACGACACCGCCATAGACGATACGCGTCGTGTCTTCATTAGGCGAGGAATTCTCAATCGCCTTCACGAGTAGTTCCACCGGGTTCTTTCCGGTCTCCAAGTGTATGATATCAAACGCGGTCTTCACAGTGTTGAGCATCCGTGCCTTCTTGCCTCCCATTCTACCAGTGTTCTTGGCGTACTTTTTGCCAAAATGCATCATCTTGTTGGCAAGCCTCTCGACGATGTTCACCTCTGCCTTCTTCAGGCGCTGGTGCTCGTGCCTTCCGAACGTTATCGGTATGACCGCGGGCTTTAACGATATTGCCGTCTTTAGGCCCTGGTCCTTTACTTCAATGGAACTCATGTCCCACCTGTTGAATAGCATGATGTTTACGCGCTCCTTGCCGCTCATCGCCTTGGCTTCTCCTTCCTGCCGTGGACCAGCTCATTCAGCGAAACGCCGTTGACCTTGAAAACCTGCCACCTTACTCCGGGTATGTCACCCATTGCCCCACCCATCGAGCCGCCGATGCCGCCGATAATTACTTCGTCGTGTTCGTCAACAAAATTAAGCGCTCCGTCCTTTGGGAGGAATGCAGTCACCGACTTGCCGTTCTTTATCAGCTGGACCCTGACGCACTTGCGCACTGCAGAGTTTGGCTGCTTTGATTCGATTCCAACTTTTTCAAGCACTATGCCTCTTGCCTGTGGAGCTCCTTCGAGCGGGTTTGCCTTCTTGTCAAGCATGAGCATTCTTCTCTTGTAATACTTGTCGGCCCACCTTCCACGGCTCTTTTTGGAGCGAAGCACCCTGCCGGCAAACAATCCTAGTGGAGATTTACCCATCTTTACATGCTCATCCTGCTGAAACCGCTTCCCTGTTGTTCAGGGCTAACGATCAGTACGTTGGATATTTGGAAGTATCGCTTGGCAAGAAGCCTTGCCTTTTCCGCGTTCCTGCCCTCCCTGCCGACGACTGCACCCTTCTTCTTTGCGTCAACAACGACAACGGCCTGCTTTGTGCCGTCGTTCCTGTCAGATATCCGGACGTCGCCCACCATGTCTGCATTAAGCATGTTACGGATAAAGTCTGCCGGGTCGTCTGAATATTCCACCAGCTCGACTTTTTTTGCAACCACGTTCTGCAGCTGCTTGATCGTAGAGCCGCCCTTGCCTATGGCAAGACCCATCTGCCCTTTGTTAACCACAAAAATTACGCGTTCCATCCTGTCGTCGACTATGCAGTCCCTCGCCGTCGCGCTCGTAATGCTCTGGAACAGAGACATGAGACGGAGCTCGTCCGAGGTCAGCTTGATTTCAGTCATAGTCTCTACATGGTTCCTTTTCCGCGCGGTTGGGACAACTGCAACAACATTTCATTGCTCCGACATGGTCAATTTAAGTCTTGATGCCTACTTTGTGCCGCCTTCAGAAAGAACCTTGCTTATTTCTTCCGCGCTTCCACTCTTTATCGCGATGGCTGTTACTCTGAAAGGCTTGTTGCACAGTTTGCCCAGCTGCACCGAGGTCCCCGGAAATTCGTAGAGCGCCACGTTTGCCGACTTTGCCTGCTCTGCAAGTTTTGTCCTGTCTGATGCCCCGATAGAACCGCTGACTACGATCAGTTTTGATCCCTTTACTGACTGCAGAACCTGCCGAGTTCCGCTCTTGTACTTGTCTGCAGTTATCGCCTCCTTAATCACTTTTTCCAGCATTTTCATTGTTTTCTTTCACCTTCATGTAGAGGTCCACCATTCCGGTTCCGACGGGTACTGTGGCACCTACTATGACGTTTTCTGTCACACCCTTCAGCATCTCCACCTGGCCTTCAAGCGAGGCTTTGGCAATTGTGGGGACCGTGATTTCAAAGGCCGCTCTCGCAAGAACCGATGTTTTGGTCCCTGCGATCCCGTGCCTGCCTATCTGCTGAAGGTATCCCTTGGAAGTCATAAGGTCTGCCACAAGCATGATATGCCTAGTGTCGACCTCGAGCCCCTGCTCTTCCAGGGTATTGGTGATCTCTTTTACAAGCGCGGTCCTCGCAGCCTCGATGCCAAGCGTCTGCCATACTTCGTACACGTTGTTGGTGGTCGTCCTCGTCGTGTCCACGCCTGCGACCGCCACCACCTTTGCAAGATTAGAGCCGGCCGTTTGTATGACCCACTCCTCGTCCTGCTTTACTATTGTGACACGCTCAATATCCGGCACTCCCTTGACGCGTGTTCCCAGCAACTTGCTCTTGAGCGTAAGCAGGGTTTGCGCATCGGGCTCGTCCGGGATGGAGACCTTGATCAAGAGCTTGTTTTCATTTACCTTGATGGAATGCTTTTTCTTTGTACCCTCGAGTACCGTCTGGACATCCGCAAGTGTGCATCCCCGCTCTGAAAGCTTTGCCTCGGAAAGGTAGAATGTCAGAACGCCGCTGTAGTCTGTGTCCGTCTTGTCGACAAGCGCGCCGATTTCTGTGAAGAGAATCTCCTTTGCGATTTCAAGGGCTTTTTCCCTTGACACTCTGTGGGCCTCGTCGAGATAAATGTCCATTGTGGGTGTCACGGGCTTTTTGCGCGCATCCACAAGCTCAATAAGCCTGGGCAGGCCCAGCGTCACGTTTCTCTCCTTTACTCCTGCAAAATGGAATGTCCTCAGAGTCATCTGGGTCCCCGGCTCGCCGATTGACTGAGCTGTTACGACGCCCACAGCCTCTCCTGGCTCTGCCAAGGCCCTGTCTACCAGATCCAGCACTTTTTTCATCACTTTTTCGACACCGTCCTTGCTCAGCCTGTTCTCTACGAGCGCTTTCTCCAGGTTGCTCTTCATGCGAGGGTTGAGGTGGTCGGCATATTTTGCAACGATGTTCTTGATGTCGTTCTCTGTGCTCTTGCGTCCCTCGTCGACGATGCTTTCTGATTCAATGAGCCTTGTAATGTTGACCGCCTCCCCGTGGTCGCTCTTGGCAGGATCAATGCCGTCCTCACCATAGATATACTGAACGATGTTGCCATGCGGGTCCCTGACGGTCTGATCGTATTCTATTTTCAGGTGCTCCAAGGCGTTGATCAGCCTTCTCTGCATGTAGCCTGACTGCTGCGTCCTGACGGCGGTGTCTACCAGACCTTCCCTTCCCCCCATCGCGTGGAAAAAGAATTCGAGCGGCGATAACCCGTCGCGGTAGTTAGACTTTACGAATCCCTTTGCATCGGGGTTGGCATCTTTGGGCTTAAAGTGTGAAAGGGCTCTGTTGTGGTAACCTTTCTGAATCCTCTTGCCTCTGATCGACTGCTGTCCAAGGGCCGCGGTCATCTGACCGATGTTGAGGGTTGAGCCCCTTGCGCCCGTCGACGCCATGATCACGCCAGAATTTTCGTCGGGGAAGGCCCTGTCCGCGGTCCTCCCTGCCCTGTCGCGTGCCCGGGACAGCTCGTTAACTACATAGAGCTCCAGCGCTTCCTCTGCAGACAGACCCCTGGTAAGCGGCAGCGTTCCGTCGTTATACTGCTGTATGAGCTCGTAGACTTTTTCGTAAGTTTTTTGGATGATGTCGCTTATCTCCTGCCTCGTCTCGTCCTTGAGCCAGAGATCCGAATACCCGTATGTGAACCCCCTGTGGGTGATGTAGGTCTTGAGCATGGTAAGAACCGAGTCAAGGAAGGTTCGCGCTGCTTCGTTGCCGTAGTCCTTTGCAATCCTGTGAAGCACGCTGTCGGGTTCTTCCGCTCCTATCGACGCCTTGTCAATGACGCCGCTCAACAGTTGGCCGTTCTTTATGACTACGTCCTTGCCCTCGCCCTTTGATGCCTTGTTCCATTTCGAAGTAATGATAAAGTTAAAGTCCTTTGGCAGGAACAGGGAGAATAGCTGCCTGCCGGCGTAGAGCTTTTGGCCGTCCTTCGAACTTATTTCCGGATCCGGCAGGGGGCTGCTGTTACCTCCTATCATCGCCAGATTCGCGAATTCATCCTTTGTCAGGGTCGAGCCTTCCCGCGTGAGCAGGAACGCACCGGTGATAAAGTCCCTGATTCCGCCGATGATGGGGCCGCCATATCTCGGGGAGATCAGCTGGTCCTGAACTCGCATGAGCAGAGTTGCCTCTGCCCTAGCTTCTTCGCTCTGCGGCACGTGGAGGTTCATCTCGTCTCCGTCAAAGTCGGCGTTGTAAGGAGGGCACACCGCCGGGTGGAGCCTGAATGTGCGATATGGCAGAACCCTGACGCTGTGGGCCATGATCGACATCCTGTGGAGCGAAGGCTGTCTGTTAAAGATCACAATGTCCCCGTCTGCAAGGTGTCGCTCTACGATGTAGCTGCTGACCAGCGAATCTGCTATGGCCTTCCTGTCGGTTACGTAGTCAAGCCTAATCTTCACGCCGTCCGGCCTGATGATATAGTTGGCTCCCGGGTAGGTGTTTGGTCCGTTCATGACCAGCTCCTTGAGCCGCTCAAGGTTCCACTGGGATATCATTTCCGGGATCGTGAGTTTTTTCGCGACATCGGTTGGAACGCCTACTTCAGAAATCCGCAGGTTCGGATCCGGCGAAATTACCGTCCTGCTGGAAAAGT
The DNA here is from genome assembly GCA_964574725.1 of uncultured Nitrososphaera sp. Taxonomy (GTDB): domain Archaea; phylum Thermoproteota; class Nitrososphaeria; order Nitrososphaerales; family Nitrososphaeraceae; genus Nitrososphaera. Next base: position 7,842 of record CAZNOV010000040.1, read on the forward strand.
CCACGCGCTTGCCCGAAAGCGAGCCCCTGAACCGGCCTTCTTTGCCCTTGAGCCTCTGCGTAAGGGTCTTGAGGGGCCTTCCAGACCTGTGGTGGGCCTGGGGTATTCCAGAAACCTCGTTGTCAAAGTAAGTGGTGACATGGTACTGTAACAGGTCGACTAGGTCCTGGACTATCAGCGGCGGGGTTCCGGCCTCCTTGCTTTCCTTCAGCCGCTGGTTGACTCTGATGATGTCGACCAGCTTGTGCGTAAGGTCGTCTTCCGATCTGATCCCCGTTTCCAGGATGATCGACGGCCTGACCGTTACCGGAGGGACAGGAAGCACCTGCAGCACGAACCATTCAGGCCTTGCTGTCTTTGGGTCGTAGCCAAGCAGCGTCAGGTCGTCGTCAGGAATGTGGCTCAGCCTTTCGCGGATCGTGATCGGCAGGAGCCGGTTTTCTCCGGCGTCAGTCTTTTCAACAAAGATGGTAGGCTTGGTGAATATCAGATCGTACTGATCTTTGCTGCAGTGCGGGCACGCCTTGACCTTCTTGGAGCGCTCGATTATCTCATCCTTGATGTTCTCAAGAGTAATGACTGCGTATGCGGCTTTTGTATCGCGTATGGATTTGTATCTTGCCAGATCCTCCGGGTTCAGCTTGATCCTGTTGCACGACCTGCATGTAATCATCAGGAGTTTGTGGATGTCGTCAACAAATGCGATGTGTAAGACAGGCTCTGCCAGCTCGATGTGGCCGAAATGCCCCGGGCACTTTGCAGACGTATTTCCGCAGGTGGCACACTTCTGACCCGGCTCGAGAGTTCCAAGCCTGTTGTCCATAAGACCTCCCTGCACCGGCATGCCATCTTCGTCATAAGTTTCAGGAGCCGTGACCTCTGCCACCGAGAACTTGCGAACTTCGGTCGGCGACCATACGCTGAACTTTATGCCCCCCAAGATTTTTGCGGATTCCTCCATCATAGTAATCTACCCCATTACACCTTTTCCTTTACGAGCAGCCGCGGCGCCACGTTGAGGCTCATCATCTCCTGAATAAGCAGCTTGAAAGCGTACGCGATAACTACTGAAGAGATCTTTGCCTTGTCGCCATCGACCCTGCAAACATACCTGCGCTGCTTTACGTCAAAGTACGCCAGAAGGCCGCACCTTTCGCACACGTAGACTTCGGCTTTGTCGGATTCTTCCAGGAGCCTGTCCTTTAGCATCATTGAAGCACCGTACGCGATAAGGCAGTCACGCTCCATCTCCCCGAACCTAAGACCGCCTCCTCGTGCTCTTCCCTCGGTGGGCTGCTTTGTGAGCATCTGCACCTGACCCCTGGCCCTGCTGTGAATCTTGTCGGCGACCATGTGGTGCAGCTTTTGGTAGTAAACCACTCCGACGTATACGTCGGCGGGGAACTTTCTGCCTGTCCTCCCATCGTACATCGCTTCCTTGCCTGTGTGCTTGAAGCCGTACTGCTCCATAGCCCCGTTGATGACGTCAAGTTTCTCTCCGAGAAATGCAGAGCCGTCAACGATCTTGCCGCGAAGGGAGGCGGCCTTGCCGCCCAGCGATTCCATGAACTGGCCGACGGTCATTCTTGACGGAAACGCGTGGGGATTTATCATGATGTCCGGCACGATGCCTTCCTCTGTGTAGGGCAGGTCCTCTTGGTTGACGAGCATGCCCACGACGCCTTTCTGGCCATGCCTTGAAGCGAACTTGTCGCCTATCTCCGGAATGCGCATGTCCCGGACTCTAATCTTGTACATCTTGCCTCCTTCTACTGACTGGGTCACAATGACTGAATCAACGACGCCGTTTTCAGATGGCCTTACTCCCACGGAGGTGTCTCTCCTGTATGGTCCCTTGACCTCGAATTCCTTGTATTCCTCCATAAACCTTGGAGGAGATGTCCTGCCAATCAGTATGTCTCCGCCGTTGACCACCGCCTCGTGCATGATGGCGCCATCAGGTTCCAGCAGGCGGTAGGCCTTTTCTCCCCTGTATCCCCGTATGTTCGCGTCAGCCTGCGGCAATTCGAAGCTGTCCTTCATGCCCCCGGGGTACTGCTTTGCTTCAGCTTCGTAAATCCTGTAAAAGAATGTCCTTCCAAGCCCCCTGTCAACCGAAGACTTGTTGAACACCACCGCGTCCTCTATGTTGTAACCTTCAAAAGGGAGCACCGCGACGACGCAGTTCTGCCCGGTCGGCCGCTCTTCAAGACCGAGCAGGTCTATTGCCTTGGTGCTGACGACAGGCTTTTGCGGGTAGAGCATGAAGTGCTGCCTGACATACGTGCTTGCGTTCATAAGAGGGGTAGAGAACCCAAGGCTCTGCTTTGCCATCGCGCTCTCGTATGTGTTTCTTGGGGACTGGTTGTGCTCAGGGTACGGAATAATCGAAGCGCCCACACCCAGGATTGCCGAAGGAAATATCTCCACGTGAGTATGCTTTTGCTCGATCTTTTTCGGATCTATAGCTACGTAGCAGTTTTCCTCTTCGTTCGCGTCGACCATTTCTATGACTCCCATATACAAAAGGTCGCCCCAAGAGAGGAATTTTTTCATGATCTTTTCGATTACTTCAACGGATACCAGCGGTCTGCCGTCCTTTATGACGACAACAGGGCGCAGCACCCGGCCGGCATTGCAGCTGATGTAAAGACGCCGCGTCGCGTTGTCGTTCTGAGATGCGTAAAGGTAGATGCCCACGTGCGGGTGGATCTTGCCCGACCTCCTCATCATCCTGAGGGTATCAGCCAGGTGTTCCCCTTTCTCGATGTAGCCTATGAGCCGGCCGTCGACGAATACCCGCGTTCCGGAAGCCCTGAGATCGTTGTCGGCGTCTTCCACGTTCTGCACTCCAAGTTCATACAGCTTTTCCGTGACCTCTGCGCTCTGCACGTTTACGGAAATTATCGCTGATAGCGCCAAGTTCTTTACCAGTCCGCAGTTTGAGCCTTCAGGAGTTTCGGCGGGACATATCCTTCCAAAGTGGGTCGCATGCAGATCCCTCGCTTCAAAGTTGGGCTGGCTTCTGCTCAGGGGAGACTGTATCCTCCTCAGGTGGCTGATAGTCGACATGTAGTTTGTCCTGTCGAGCAGCTGCGTGACTCCCACTCTTCCCCTGCCCCAGTTCCCTGTTGCAATCGCGTTGTTGAGCTTGTCCGACACAATGCCAGGCCTTACTGCCGCTGCAACGGCATTGATGCCACGCTTTTGACCCGAGCGCTCCAGCTGGTATTTCATGTCTCTAATCAGGTTTCGGAAGGCTGTCCTGAAAAGGTCAGCCAGCATCTGACCTGCGAACTTGATCACTTTGTTGCCGTAGTGGTCCTTGTCGTCCGAATCGATCCATCCAAGCTTTAGCTCGATGAGTTTGCATGCGGCTTCACCAAGGAAGAGTGCCTTTTCATGTCTGTTGTCCGGGTTCTTGCCAATGTGCGGCAAAAGGCCCCAGTCCAGTAATGTCTCTGCACGCTTTATCTGGAACTCTTCGAGCATGCCTGGCGCAATTCTCTTGCTGATGTAGACAATGGCGTCCCTGCTCGTGTTTACCTCGCCCGCCTTTTCAAAGGACGGCTCGAGTTCATCTTGGATGGTGTCGTTAAGCGACACCGCATCGGCGATGTCCTTGTCCGATTCAAGACCAAGAGCCCTGATGAGTGTGATAAGCGGAATGTCCACGGGGGAGCCTGGGATCTTCGTCACAATTGACCCGTCGGGCCTCATCACCAGCTCTAGCTTTGCCCTGTAGCCGACTAT
>CAZNOV010000041.1:0-11054 GCA_964574725.1 uncultured Nitrososphaera sp.
CAAAAGGGTAGTGGAGATCCAGAAGGAGCTGTCAAAAATCGCCGATGATGCCAGCGTGGTGTTCAGGAACATGTCCGGCGCCGCCGACGAGGCGCTTTACGCGGCACTTCAGAAGAAGGGTTATGCGGACCTTGGATTCCAAGAATTGTTCGAAAAGATGTTTGATGATGAAAAGCTGGTTGCAGAACTTGATGGCAAGGCGGCAGCGGTGGAGGATCAGTTCCCGCAATTTGACGAACTGCGGAGGAAAAAATCGGCTCTGTTTGCTGAGCTTAGGGACCTGGTGGTAGAGCTTTATCAGATATCTCCTGTTTCAATAGATCACAATCGGTTGATGCAGGGAGAAGAGGGCGTTACGACTTACTGCGACATTGAGGTAATAAAAAACAGAAATACCATGAAGAGGGAGGCATTCTTTGAGACGAGAGCTGTGTCAGCGGAATGGACTGACAAAGTTGCAGAGAGCCTCGCGACGACGGTCAAATGCCTAAAGAGCTCCACCTAGCCCTGCTTCGGCGCGCTTTCGGCCGACAGTTTGAAATGTGGCAAGAGCAACTATGGCCATGCCAGATGTTACGATGCTATAAGTTGTGGCTGCTGTTAGGCCAGCTGAATCAAGAAGAAATCCAAACACGATATTTGCCGCAAAGAATGAAACCCCAATAACCATGTTGTATAGGCCATAAGCCGTACCGCGAATCTGATCGTCAGAGACGTATTTCGGAACAAGGGCTCTCTGCACAGTTTCTGAAATGCCAATATACGCACCGAAAACGGCCGCAATCAAATATGCCTCGTTCGAGGTGGTGCTTGTAACCATCAGGATCGTGCTTGCTAGAAACACACCGTAGGAAATTGCCAGCATTTTTTCCCGTCCTATTCTGTCGGCCAGAACGCCGGCTGGAAATCCTACAATGGTATGTGCCGCATTTATCACGGTGTAGGCGATTAGAACCATTCCATCAGGCACACCAAGGTCAGACGCCCTTATTATTACGAAAGAGAAGTTGAACGCACCGACGTTGAAGATAGCCATAATAGCTAATAGAATGACAAACCTCCTTTGTGCGAGGACCTTCTTGAGGTTAGCCATTATCGAAGTCCTGACTTTCGAGGACATTGGCCTGTCGTTGACAAAAAAAATCAATACAACTATTGCGACAGCTGCCGGAAGAATCGAGAGATAGAATATTCCATGAAATCCAACAAATGGAAAGAGCGCAAACGCGACAAGTGGCCCGATAATCGCGCCCACCTGGTCCATAGACCGGTGGAGTCCAAAGGCCCTGCCGACCTTCTGATCCTCCACTGATTCGCTAATGAGAGCGTCGCGAGGAGCTGTCCTGATCCCCTTTCCGATTCTGTCAGCGGATCGCACAGAAAATACATCTGTCCAGCTGCCCGCGAACCCAAAGAACGGTTTGCTCGCCGCCGAAATAGAGTAGCCGATCAGCACGAGCGGCTTGCGTTTTTGTATCGCGTCAGAAGCGGTGCCTGAAACCAATCTGGACGTGTGGCCGAGCATTTCTCCCGTACCTTCAACGAGACCCAGAAGCGTCTTTGAAGCGCCCAGCTGCCCGGTCAAGAAGAGAGGCAGCAGGCCGAAAACCATTTCAGAGGAAATATCAGTAAACAGGCTGACAAAGCCAAGAGCGATGATATTCCTGCCCTTTGCTATCTTCTTGTCTTTATTTTCTACCAATACGTCGTAATTGCTTGCCCGCGCTCGTTTATATCGCTCACCCAGCTAGGTCGAATGACAACCGGTAACGAGGTCCGGATTCCTTTCGGGGCGAACCGTATCAGATTTCGTGTATCAGCTCCACGAGGCTCCTTTTTGGTTTTGGTTGAAGCATCTTGAACGGGTAGCCGATACAAAGGACGCACGAAGGGATGAGATCGGTTCCAAGAGTCTGCATTACCATCCTTTCGTCTATCATACCTATCCACACGGAGCTAAGGCCCAGCGCATGGGCAGCAAGCTGCGTGTAGGCGGCTGCCAGCGTCGCATCCTGAACGGAAAATTTTCGTATTATTTCGTCCGGGAAATTCATCTTTACTCTCGAGGGGTTCATGCAGAACACTAGCACTACTGGGGCGTTGACGTAAGGCTGCTTGTTTGCGGCCACGACAAGTTTTTGCTTGAGATCGCTATTCTTGACGTGAAAGATTTCGAACCCCTGGAAGCCGCCGGCTGTGGGAGCGGTATCTGCCGCGGCGAACAGCATTTCAAGCTTCCAGTCTTCAACTTCTCTGTCTTCGAACTTGCGCTGCGACCTACGGTTGAGCATCACGTTGAAAATATTCGTCTGCAGGACATCGTCGATTCCCGACGGCGCTTCCTCTTGCTTAGGGTACAGCATTTTGGGATTTTTCTCGTCACCGGCATACATCCTTGAAAAGATATCTGAGGGATACATCCATGCGGTATGTGTGCGAAGGTGCAGAAAAGACTTTCCCTATTTGTGATGTAAGACTGAAATAGCGTAGCCTCTGCAATCTATGGTCGTCAAGACAAATGGTTGAAACCAGAAAGATGGTTCTCGAGCTCGAAATTGAGATCGATGTGCCTATCGATATTGTGCGGGACAGCCGGAGAATGAAGGCGGTCGAGGATGGTCTTGGGCGGAGCGTTACAAAAGGGCTATACGAGCAAGGAGTTTCTTTTCAGATAAAGAAGATAAGCACAAAGATGCGCTGATTCTGCGAGTAATCTGTTCGCTGGTGTCCGCGTCCCTAAGCACAAATTTGCTCTGACTGACTTTGGCTCCAGGTGCGGGGAAATAGAATAAATAACATTGTAATCGATTCCGGTAGCTATGGAATGCGCAGTATATGACACATATGTAACGAAGAAGGACGGCAGGATAATGCACTTTGATGTTGTAGTCGAGGCAAGCACACCCCACGAGAGGGCTATTGAATTTGGGAAGGAGTACCTCGAATCTTCTGGCCAGGCCGGGCAAAAGATGACTCAGGAAGAATGCCAGTTTTGCCACATTCAGGCGGCTCCGCCGTTCGTAGAGAAAGCCATAAAACAGGACGGCTACTGGATACAAAAGATGGAAGGCTGTCCCCTGTAAGGATTTTTCTTTTTTACAAATACGTTCCGCGGTACTCGTAAGAGTGTTCCGCTCCAAGGCCCACGGGCAGCTCGGCCGCTCCCTTTATCCACATGTCGGTGCCGACCTGCTCATCGATCAAGTTCTCCAGCTGAACAAGCTTCTCCGGACCAAAGCCATATCGGTAGACGCTCTTTGTTACACCTGCTACAGTGATTGAAGTCGTTGTGGATGGTAGATCTGTCACGGGTTCTTCGTACCGGTCTTCCAGCGAAAAGTAATCTATCTCGTAGAATTTTTCAACGAGTCGATCAATTTTGTCCTGTGAGATCTGAGCTGTCCGAATTCCAGTATCTGCAACGAAAGCAAATCCTTCGTAGATTACGGTACCATTGTCGTAGATGGTGAGAGAGTAAGCTGGACAGGACCCAAAACACACCGTCCGCTCCATTGTTATTATCACTTCCTCTGTACCGATTGGGCTGATTGGCACATCGAATACAGAAAATGCTATTACAAACGCGAATCCCGCTGCCAGCCCGGCAGCAACCGGCCCTGTAGCCATTGGAACGCGTTTGATACTGCTTTATTTGAGCCTTTGCAGGTGGTTCGAACCGACAATAATTATAATTAAGGCATCCCCCCGCTGTTGCCTTGCATAGACCGATGAATAACGACAGCTTCTGGAATTCTGAGAGAAGGCAGAAACCTCCCAGTGTCGAGGATATCACCAAAGCCAGAGAGCTGGTATCATCGATTGTCAGAAAGACCCCTCTCCAGGTTTCTGCCACGTTCTCAAGGCTTGCAGGGGCAAAAATTTTCCTAAAGCTGGAATGCATGCAGGTCACCGGCTCATTCAAAGTTCGAGGCGCTGCCGTGAAGATAGGCAATCTATCAGAAAAGCAGGCCGGCAAGGGAGTCATCGCGGCTTCCGCAGGCAACCATGCACAGGGCGTCGCGTATTCTGCCGCCTTGAAAAAGATACCCTGCACCATAGTAATGCCTCAGAATGCGTCGCCTGCCAAGGTCGCGGCGACCAGGTCATACGGCGCGAAGGTTGTGCTGAGGGGCGCCAGCTACGACGAGTCCTGGGTAGCAGCGCAGAATCTCGCCAAGGCAGAGGGCAAGACCATAATCCACGCTTTTGACGATCCCGAGGTCGTGTCGGGGCAGGGAACGGTAGGCCTGGAACTGCTCGAAGACCTCCCTGACGTAGATAGGATATACCTCCCTGTGGGTGGCGGAGGATTGGCTGCGGGTGTCGCGATAGCAGTCAAGTCGCGGAGGCCGAATGTGAAGATAATCGGGGTGGAATCAAAGGCGTTTCCGGCGATGAAGGAATCGGTAGCCAAGGGGTCGGTCCAGACCGTGAAGAACGGCTACAGTATCGCTGATGGCATCTCTGTAAAGCAGCCGGGGAAGCTGACCTACCAGATAGTAAGCAAATACGTCGACGACATTGTACTTGTAGACGATACGGCGATAGTAAAGACCATGTTCCTATTGATGGAGCGCGCGAAATTCGTCGTCGAGCCCGCCGGTGCAGCGAGCCTTGCCTACCTGTTGTCCAATGGAAACCTTGGAAGCAAGAAAGAGAAGGTAATATCGATTCTGTCAGGAGGAAATGTCGACATGTACCTCCTCGGTCAGGTTGTAGCGAAGGGCTTGATGCAGATGGGCAGGATGCTGAGGATCTTTATCCTGCTCCCAGACAAGCCGGGGGCGCTCAAGAGCGTGGTCGACTGCATCGCAGAGCTGAGCGTGAACATAGTCGAAGTGGAACACGACAGGCTCAGCTCCAATATCGCGGCAGGAACGGCTGGCGTTTACCTGAGCCTAGAAATTGAGGACGAAAGACATGCCCAGAGGCTTATCGAGTTCCTGAAGCAAAAGGGAATAGAATTCAGAGTCGTCAGCTGACGTAATCGTATTTTCTGAGCCCCGCCTTGTCAGCGGTGCTCCCGCCTACCTCCACGAGGACGAATTCCTTGTGGGCGTGTATGACCGAGTCGCTAAATGCAATCTGGTTCCTGTGGAGCCTCTCGTATTCTTCCATGGTGAGCCTTTGCCTCGGACCGACGTCCTCTTCCAGATCCATTCTCTTTACAAGCTCCGCATACTCCGGCTGGATCATCCCGCTGAACACCATCGCGCTGCTGCCGCTTCCGTAGGACCCAAAGCCGATTCTCTTCCCCTCAAGGTCTGTGCCTTTCTTGAACTCAAACTCCAGAAGGCTCCGGAGACCCATGTACATCGATCCTGTGTACAGGTTGCCAATTATTTCGGACGCTTCGAGCGAGGTGGCCATCTTTTTCTCAAAGACCTCGTTGTAGAATGACGTTTGCATAAATGCGCGCCGGAACTTTTCGTCTGCCTTCATGAATTCCGTATCGGCTAGCACTGATTCGATGGTACCGCGAGAGTCCCTAGGCTGCGGCTCTTGCATGCCTATTTCCTTTATTACGTTCTTCCATCGCGGGAGGTGGCGCCATTCATGCCTCAGCAAGTAGGCAAGGGCCTTCTCACCCATCTTCCTGTATGGGAGGTGGACTGCGAAAAAGTCGATGTGATCCGTTATGGACTCGCCATCTTTCAGTTTTATCAGCCCCGACTCTATCGCCCTCTTTTTGTATGCATCGAAGGCCTTTCTTACAGAAATCAGGTATAGCAGGTTGGAATAGCTGCCATTAACAACCGGCGTTTCCTTGCCAAAGGGTCGGTAAAAGTCATATTCGTTCTTTATCGTGGTGGAGGCGACTTTGGGATCAAACGCAAGAAGCCTCGGATTCTCTTTGATAAGCAGGGCAACCGCACCTGCTCCCTGCGTGTACTCGCCTGATGAGCCAAGATCATACTTTGCAATGTCACTTACGACAACGACAGCAGCTTTGCCATTATTTTCCTCGGCCCTTATCCAGTTGGCGTTGTCATTAAGAGCATAGGAGCCGCTGACGCAGGCAAACTTGCATTCAATGCCGCCGGCGTGTTCAAATGAGCTTTCGCCGTAGATCTGTTCGAGCATGCCAATCACAAAGGAATTCATGGCTTTTGATTCATCCAGCGAAGATTCGGTTGCAACGTACAGCCTCCCTATATCCTCGGGATGCAGCCGGTTCCTCTGCATCAGCCTCAGGCAGGCATTAGCAGCCATGCAGGCAGAATCCTGATTGGTGTCGGCTATGGCCATCTTCTTGATTCCTATGCCGTACTCGAGTTTTTGTGGATCAATGCCCCGCGCTTCGGCAAAATCCTTGTAGTCGAGGTAGAGTTTAGGAACGTAGATAGCCAGATCATCGACCCCTACGACTGGCATACTGCTATCCGTGCCAGCCATAGTCATTTAAAGTTATTTCTAGAAGAAATTGACAAACCCATGTCATTTTATTTGAGTTTCTTAAGGAAAATTCGTCGTGAGACGTGCGTCCCTGAGCACGCGATTTGCTGAGAACTCTGAATATTGACCCTGAAATATTCAAACCGGCCTTATTACCCGCTAGAATTTGCGCATTCCAGCGAATGTTTTATATTTTGTATCAGTCATCAAGCTGAAAAAGGATGGCCCACGACGAGCGGAATTTCTTGCAGAGACTGTGTGTAGCAGTCCTGAACGCCGACAAAACCGTCAGATTTGCAGGCATAGTCGACAATGAGGGCAAGCTGCTCATCGGCCGGTACCGGGAGGACATCGCTTCACCCCTGATCAAAGCTAATGTGGAACCTCAGGACCCCAAGGCGCAGTCCTTTTACAGTGCTTATCAGGCGCTGGCTACCAACAAGAAATTCGAGCCCGACCTGGGTCAAATTCGATTCCAGGTCACAGAGTTTGACAGAGTGACGCTTGTTTCGGTGCCGCTTACCGCCCAGAACGACAGGTTTCTGTGCATTTCACTGGACGCTCCAACATTCCACGAAAAAGTCATCCCCAAGATTCTAGACATCGTGGGCTAGTCGAGCAGCACGTTTAAATTGTCATTCTGCAAGACTACGGGTACATCGACCAAACCGATGGGGAACAAACTGTCTGGTTGGGGCGCAGGTGAGAATAAACTGCGCTTCGCCAGACCCTTTTCTACGAAACGGTTCTGATGTGGGTCTTTCTGAATCTTTGCAACAGAAGGGTCGTGCCGATAACACCTGCAGCAGCTAGTATAGCTCCGTTTGGAAATTCAGGAACTACCACGATCCCTCTCGCAATCCCGTTTCTGGTCTTGTCCACAGGCTGACCATCCTGCACAAGTCCCTTCACTTCGATTTCAATTCGGTAATCTGCGTTGGCCGGGAAATCTATCGACTGCGTATCGGTACCCGCTTCCGCCGTAAGATCCGGGCTTTTGTAAACCTCATTGCCCTCCATATCGACAATTCGTATTGCATAGATTATGTCAACGCCACGGAGCTGCTGGCCGGAAAACGCGTCAGAAAAGGACAGCCTGACATTCGATTCAGAGGCTGCGTCTAATGGGTTAGGAGTCCATTCCACCGCGACATTAATGCCTCCTGTGTCCGTGGCCATTTCTGTCGTCGTTTGCACGGGAGCGTCCGCTGAAGGTGTAAGAGTGAAAATCATTTGTGATGTGCCATCTGGTATCTTCTCTGCGAGACCAATGATGTCGTCCTTGTTCAGTAGGTAGTGCAATACAAGATCGCTTTCAGATGAGTAGGGATCGAGCTGGATCTTGCTACCTGAAATTGGAGTATCATTAATATTTGCAGAAAATGACATCGAGTCCCCTATCCCTGTCATCGCCTTGGGGATCTTGACCTCTTCGTGAACAAAAAAGCTTGTCTGACGGATCCTGTCAATGTTCCAGTCAAAAGGCATAGCCCACGTGAAAGTCTTCTTGCCCTCATCGAAGCTGAAATCCTCGACTTGGTCGTAATACGATATGATAGTGGTACTGTAGCTGGCGCCGGCGTATTGGACCTGTTGATTGAATACATCGCCAACGCTAAGCCAAGAGTCAAATTTTGGGACCTGGTCATCCCTAAATAATTCCCGGATGCTATCGATCCCGAGGATCTCGACTCTGAAGTGATACAGCCCACCTTCGAGAAGAATGGGTCCGCTGATTTTTATCGTTCCCCCAGGGTCTGCTACCCAGGCATTTATGAATTGTTCCTGAGTTGCAAAAATCTTCACGGGTCCTTCTTGGGGCGTGATTCTAAATGTAAGCAGCCCGCTTTCAGAATGAAAAACATCTGGCTGCATAAGCCTCTGAGCGGTTTCTCCGACTCCCTTGTCTATTCCTATTATGAAGGTAGTGAACTTAAAAGTCTCATTGGTGTTGCTGTCAAAAACTCTGAACTGGACGAAGGTGTCCTGCTTAGTTTCTGTCGTTAGGACTGGTGGATTTATGGTTACGGAAAGCGTCGCCTGCCTGCCCTCAAGACTCGCGGAAAATTGCTCATTGAATAGTCCATCGGCATAAGCTTTCTCGGAGAGATCGTTTGTTAGCGATGCAGGGATAAGCAGAACTGCCGCGACAATGGCTGCGAGGGCACATGCAAGATCGCGTCCTCCGGCCGCTCTGACCACGCCGTAGCTTGATGCGAATTGATATTTATGCCTAGTGTAAGAACGATTCTTTTCCTTCCTGCCAATGATTTAATATCGTGCAGGCGCATATATGCGCCCGCGCCAGCGAATGTCTCCAAAGAACAAACTAGCTCTTGTTGCAATAGTGATTGCTGCAGCGGTGGCTGCAATTGGTGTGGCTGTCGGCGTTCTCTATGGGGGCGCAAAGGATGGAGCTATCGACTCGCGCGAAATTGAGAGCATCGTGTACACTGCCAAGTTTGAATGCGGGACGATAACAGGGAACGAAGGGCCGCTCAGGCCAGGGCACTACGACACCGATATCGGGATATTCAACAAGCAAGTGTTTCCCGTGGTAGCTAATTGGTTCGCGGCGCCCGATGGCGGCCTGGCGAGCAACGCGATCCTGAGGACTCTCGGGCCGGCAACATCAATGAGCATCGTATGCAAGGACCTTCGAAGTGTGCTCGCTGACCATAGCGATGGCTTTGTACAAGGTTTCGTCATCATCGAAGTCCCCCTGGATCCTATGTTGCTCGGCTCGATCTCGCCCGGCGGCGTTGTCACGATCGACAGCACTGATCAAGACGAGATTGATGTGCTAGAGGTACAGGCGTTCTTCACGGCCAACGCGCTTGAAGATCTTCCGCGCGAAATAATTGTCGACAAAATAACCTTTGCTATCGTAAGCGATCCCAGTGGCAAGATCCCTGTTTCCATGTTTCAGAGAATTCTCGACACTACCGTGCCATCAAGCATCAACGTCATTTCTGATCCCGAGGCTGAAGTCAAGAAAGTCTTCGGACTGCAATACAATATGACCGAGCAGGAGCTCTCAGATCTTGAGATTGAGATAAGGAGCGTGGACGTTGGTGTGAGCAGCACGATAGATGATCACGCGATTTCGCTCACTCGGGTCAGACCACAGGCTAAAAGTAGCTGAACAATTCATGGCGTCTACTTGCAGAGTATAGAAGAATTTACTTCCTGAAGATTATTCCTGTCATGCCGCAAAACAATATAAACATCCGCTGTCACATTGATTGCATGGCAACTTTTACTCTTCCCCCGGTACCTTACTCGTACGACGCGCTGGAACCGCACATTGACGCAAGGACGATGGAGATTCACCACACAAAGCATCACCAGGCCTATACCGATGGGCTGAACAAAGCGCTTGGCGGCTTGGGCCCTGAATGGCAGAACAAGAATGATGTCGTCGACATTTTGAAGAATATCGACACGGTGCCAGAGAGTGTAAGGGGCGCGGTAAACTTCCACGGTGGAGGCTACAACAACCACGCACTATTTTGGAATAACATGAAGAAAGGTGGCGGCGGAGAGCCTGGCGGGGAGGTCGCGGCAGGAATCAACAAGGCCTTTGGCAGCTTTGCCGACTTTAAGGACAAGTTCTCAAAGGATACCGTGGCCATTCAGGGCAGCGGTTGGGGATGGCTCGCTCTTAACAAGAATACGGGCAATCTTCAATTCATCACGATGCCCAACCAGACCAGCCCATGGACAAAGTGGAAATCCGACAGGCTGGTTCCGCTGCTTGGCCTAGACGTATGGGAGCATGCGTATTATCTGAAGTACCAAAACAAGCGCGCTGACTACGTGGCTGCATGGTGGAACGTCGTGAATTGGGACGAGGTCACCAAGAGGTTCCAGCAGGGGTGAAGGATAGTCCTTTCATTTTTTCACTTTTGACTCCCTATGCTAGGATATGAAATCCTCTGTAGTGCCTGCAGCTCCAAATTTTCAAGCTACGAGAAGTATGTCAATCACGTCTTTGCAGAACACCCTGATCAGCCTGCACTGCGCATGAAATGGAAAATAGTACGAACCTAGGTTGACTTTTGCGTGTCCACAAAGCTGACGAGCCCGTAGTTTTCACGGGTAGTTCTGCTAACAGCCATGTTGTAGTCATAGATCTTCTTGGAGTATTCCTGAAGTACGGGCATCATCGCATCGACGGAGCTTTCCAAGTAGAATCCAGGACAGTCCCCCGTGAACTGAAACGTCGCATGAACCACAGGCTGTCCCTTGGCGTCGGCTTCCATCCATGACGCAAACGGATAGAGCCAGCAGACGCCGGGCTTGTCAGGGTGTATGCTGCACGCCCCTTTGGTGTCTAGAAACCTGCATTTCAGAGGCTGCCCGTCCTGCTCTGGCCTCTCGTCCTCTCTGCGCTTGAGTGAAATCATTGTCAGTGTGGTGATGAGCTTGCCGCGCGTTTCTTGTTCCTGCCAATTAGGAATGTAGGTTTCGCGCCGCAGAAATTCGGCCTCTGAATTGTAACCCATTTTTCTGCAAATTCTGCCGATATCATCTTTCGTTAGCGGAAGCCTTCCCTGTCGGTCGCAGCAGTTATGGCAGTCAGGCCAGAGGCATTTCCACAGAACATAGCGGTGATCCCCTGAGAGCGTTGGGATGTGAAATATGACGCCTCCCAC
>CAZNOV010000042.1:0-10555 GCA_964574725.1 uncultured Nitrososphaera sp.
ACCTGACGTACGAGAATTCGGCACATGGAATAGAGATCCAATACCCTTCGGATTGGGAGAAATACGAAGGTGTGGAACAGGGGATTATTGTTGAATTTGTTTCTCAGCTCGACGATGAGGACGACGAGTATTACGACTATTTCGGAGTATATTTTGATAGCTTATCCAGTGGGACGTCACTGGAGGAGTACGTAGATGAAGTCCTTGATACTTACACGAATATCATCGATTATTTTGAACTTGTAAGCAACTCACCAGTTACTCTGGCAGGTCGTCCGGCATACGAAATTGTCTATACAAGCAAGATACTAATTGAGGACGGTGAAGTGGTTGTTCGTAGCAAAGACACATTGATTCTGAATGACGGCAGGGGATATGTATTCTCGTTCAATTCGGAAGAGAGCAGCTATTCTCAATACTTGCCTCTTGTCGAGGATATGCTTGCCTCACTGTCGTTGGAACCAGATTCAGTTCCACCCATTGAAGATACAGAATATGTATCCTTTGAAAGCGATACTCATGGAATAGGAATTCAATATCCGTCCGACTGGGAAAAGGGAGAAGATCCATTACAACGGGACTTGGTAGTCAAGTTCATTTCACCGGCAAGCAGCCTGTTTGACTATCAGGAAGAATTTGGCATCTACTTCCAAAGAATACCAAGCGTCTGGACCCTCGACGACTATGTGGAAATTGTCAGTGATGACTTGGAGCAGACTCCAATTCTGAATCCCGTTATTGTTGAATCCTCGGCTACGACAGTAGATTTCAAAGAGGCACACAAGATTGTCTATACTGCTTCGGTCAATGAAACGGATGCCGAGCTGAAAGGAATGATGCTACTTGTACTTAATCGCGGTACAGTCTTTACATTTACCTTTGTTACTCTGTCGGACGATTATCCAGATTTCCTTCCTACGATCGAGAAGATGATAGACTCGATTACATTTACTCCAGTCCAGAACCGACCCATAGAGCCGGCGCAGTACCTTTCCTACTCTAATTCCACGTACAGCATTAAAGCTGTGAAGTATCCGGATAATTGGATATTATCGGAGCCGAACGATACGAATGTCACTGAGGTAACTTTCCTGTCTTTAAACTATGATGCAACCGTCAGTGTGGGCTATCTTGACTACTTGCTTCCGCAGGTGCCGTTGAATGATTTTGTTGATTATCGGATTGAAGATTATCGGAAGCGTATCAGTCTCTTCAGCCTGGTTAGCTCCGACCCGACCACGATCGCGGGCGAGCCAGCCTGGATGATCGTCTACAAGGGTTACTTGCAGCTCATCGGCGATAAACTCTTTCCATACAAGGTCATGGAAATATATTCGATCAGTGAAGGCAGAGCTTATGTTCTCACTTACGGGACTTTTGAGGAACTCTACTCAACGTATTTGCCCTTGGTTGAAAACATGAAGGATTCACTTGAGCTCGACAAGTCTTCAGCGCCAGAAGTGGTGAATGGGATCTATTCCGACCAAGAATTGGGACTGACGGTGAACCTGCCGGAGAAATGGCAGGGCATCCAGAATGAAGAGAATGGCGTCAAGGCGGTGACGGTTTCTGCCGAGGATGCCTCGTTAGAGTCCGACTATTCGTCTATCCTAATTCTTTCTGGCACTGATGAAGCACTAGACAGATACTTTGAAAAGTATTCGGATAGTTCTGTTACATGCATTAGTGACAGGACATTCGAACTAGTAGAACTGGAAAGTGGAAAAGCTTTGAGGTGGGAGACAACCTGCGATGACCCCGATCTCCCCAAGTACTACACATACTACATGAGGACTGAAGACGAGAGTGTCCTCGTATTTTATGACGCCACTGTTGACTCGGTTTACAGAACAAATATCGAAAAGTTCCATGAGTCCGTCGCCTCCATAGAGCTCGACTCTGCCGTAGACTTGTCTGACGTCGGCGAATATGCAAGTTATAGCGGACTGGAGACGTCTGAATATACCGTTAGCGCAGCCGGCGAAGATTACGACGTAATAGTTGCTACCAATTCCTCGGTAACCGACTTTGAATTTGATGAAGACAAGAAGAGGCTGTCTATTAGCATAGATGGTAAGGACGGAACTGACGGCGAATTCTACGTAGACATAGGTACGATACTGGAGGGCGACTATGTTGTCACCATTGACGGCGAAGAAGTTGAGGAAACGGATAGCAGCGTGCAAATAATCGATGACCAGACAACCAACCACACATTCATTAGCATCATCTACACGCACAGCGCCCATGATATTACCATCACAGGGACCAATGTCGTACCTGAATTTCCTGTGCCAGCGATATTCACAGGAGCTGCGGCAATATTGATTTCGGTTACCGTTCTTCGAACTAGCATGGGCAGAAAGTGGTTGGCCGGCGCGCTGCCACATTGACAGGAACAGTGAAGGGCAGGATCAGTTCGACCTTGTCGATTGCACTGATGGATAGTTATGACTGCTAGATTAACTTCGATCTTGCTCGTTGTAGGCATTGGAGTTGGCGCCGGGATTGCGGGTTTTGCAGGAGGAATCTTTGCAAATAAGCTCGAAGCGGACCGACTCCAGCAGCAAGTAGATGGTCTCAAGAATGACCTTGGGGCTTCACGCTCGCAACTTGAGGCGGTCGAAGATGATCTCTCTACGGCTGAAGATGAGCTGGCTAGGATGGGGGCAGACCTTTCGAATCTGACACAATCCTACGAAGAAGCCAAAGAGCAGATTGAACGGGACAAGAAGGCATTGAGCCTCATGAGCAAGATTGACCTCGAGATGGATACTGTGGACAATGAACTCACTAGAACTTTGACTTCGTTGCAGCAGGCCGACTATGAACTGGGCATCGCTTCCATTCAGGATGCGAGAGTCCAGATGTCAGAGGTACTGGGTCAGCAGCGGCAGGTAGTGATGATACTCGAAGGAAGTAGTAGAGGAGCTAGAGATTCTTCGGCGACCACTAACAGTACAGCACAGCAGGAGGATTGGCGTGCCATCGACAGCGGAGTCGTCTTCATGTCCAAATTGCACCTGGCAGTGTTTGAGGATATTATCGACGTGATCGACAATGTTTCGGATTTAATAACTGAAACCAAGCGGATTTGGAATCAGAATGATGGAAAAGCGACACCCGGCGCGCAGACGGAGATTGAACAGCTGGATGAGAAATATCACGACAAGATAGTGCCCGTGCTGCAAGATTCACTGAGTGACTTGGCTAATCTGGAACAGATGCAGGAAGAGAGGGGCATCAAATCCACAATCACTGCGGAGGCACTAAATATTGTCGAGAAATTGGATGCCGTTTACGGATCGGACCTCGAATCCCTGAAACTGCTTTCGGAGGTTGATAGCGGTTCGATTTTTGAAAGCATGTATACATCAGAAGAAGACTTGAAGCGGCTCGACGAGTTCCGTCAATACGCATTGGACAGGATAAATGAAGATAGGGATAGTTTTCACATCCCTCCCGTCGTTCTCGGTTCAAACACAGCAGCCCAAATCCATGCGGAGGACGTCTTCAAGACTGGCAAGATATCACACTGGATGACAAACGGTGAAAAGCCCTACATGACATACACGAAAACAGGAGGTCTGGGTGGCGTTTTCCAGAATGTCGCAGTCGGCGGGTATCCGGACTACGAAGATTGTCTCTCAGGTGTTATTGACTGCACGAAATTCGATCCGTTCGAAGTTATCGACGCTCTGGAGCAGGAGATGGTTTACAATGACGTCGATTGCTGCGATGACGGGCATAAATACAACATCATCAACGCCTACCATACCCACGTCAGCATAGGAATAGCACACAGCGACTACTTTCTAGTAATCGTGCAGAATTTTGAAAATAATTATCTCGAACTGGAGGGACCTTTACTTTCCGAAGATGCGTCAGGAACGTTTGTAAACCTTGCTGGCCGCGTGTTGGAAGGTTATCCGCTCTTCGGTATCACGGTCAGTTATGACGAACCGCCGTCTGATTCTGTCTACCAGCTCAACAGGGACAAGAACTACTACGATGGAGGCCAGACAGTAGCTGTAGTTCAGCCAAGCAATTCAATCGTAGACTATGACGAAAAATTTCTACTGGAAGGCAATTACTCCGTCATCACAGCAGACACGTGGATTGAGGAAGAACGCCAAGAAGTAAATGTCGAATTCGATCTGGCCGAAATAGATAACGGTGAAAATGGTATAGTTCTAAAAGACGGTGTATACACAATAATGCTGTGGCTGGAGGACCCGTGGTACGGAGGAATCTTCAACGCGCTTACGTATTCGGTCTTCTTGAATTAGGTCAGTGAGGCAATGCGCTAACACCAACCCCTGATCTTGCCTTCCCAGGCTACTTATCTACTCTCAGGTCGTTTAGCAGGGCGTCGATGTTTGTAATGGGCTTGCCATTTGCATCCGCGATTTCCTGTGACGCCGGCGAATCTTCAAGGTAGTTTGGTATTCTCGATGCTATCCTTTCCTGGTACGTCGGTACGTGCTCGTTCTGGTAGAAAACGCCGATCGGTATCCTCTCGCCCCACTCATTTGATTTGGCTATGACTTGGGCCATCTTTTCGTCGAGCTCCGCCGGGTCATGCACCACGCCGTCATAGCCGGTTTCTTCCAGCTTGTACATCCTTGGCATCGCCTTGCCTGTTTCCCTGTCGATGTTGTCAAGACCCTGGAACCACTCTCTGGTATTGATGTCGTTGTAAGTCGGGCACGGCTGCAAGACGTCAACAAATGCTAGGCCCTTGTGTGTCACCGCCTTCTTGATCAGATCCTTGAGATGCTTGACGTCGTACGAGTAGCCGCGCGCAAGAAATGTAAACCCCGATACGAGCGCAAGGGCTATCGGGTTGACAGAGTTGTTTACGTTTGGTTGCGGGAGCGACTTGGTTTTCATGCCGAGTTTTAGCGTTGGCGCGGCTTGGCCCTTCGTCAGTCCGTAAACCGCGTTGTTGAATATGATGTACGCCATGTCGACGTTCCGCCTTCCAGCGCTTACAAAGTGACCCGCGCCGATTCCAAGCCCGTCGCCGTCGCCTCCGACCGCGATTACGTGGAGCTCGGGGTTTGCGAGCTTTGCCCCCTGCGCGAACGGGAGAACCCTTCCGTGGAGAGTGTGGATGCCGTAAGTTCGAATAAAGTGGGGCGTCTTGCCTGAGCAGCCAATACCCGAGAAAATTGTAACCTGGTCTTTCGGCACCTGCATGTCAGCCAGGGCCATCTGTATCGCGTTCAGGATACCGAAATCGCCGCAGTTGTGAAGGATGGCATTTTCGCTAACATATGAATTGACATCTTCCACCTCAAGGTTGTGCACAGGGCCATCATAGTCAAGGCTTTCAATCCTTCTGATCGGTATGAGGACATAGTCCGGCTGAACTATGGATGACGGAGGCTTGCCAATGTGGTTGCCCGGATGGTGGGGCAGGTCCAAGACCTTGCACAGTGTTGCAAAATCTCTGTCACTTACGATCTGGACCGAGTAGGATTTCCTGTGTATACCGGTCGCCGCTTGAACGGAGATCACCGGCACGATCCCCTGTCTAAGCAGTAACGTCTTTAGCTGCTCACATAACACCTTTGATATAGTTTTGAAGTTTGCTCGGAGCTGACCGGTGCTGACCCAGCCGTCTCCCCGCCACATCCCGTTTATCAGCTCTGTCTGCTTCCAAGCAGGTAGCAGCATCGCAAAGTGCGGCACTTTCTTGTTCGACGCACCTTCTCCAAACCATTCTATGAAAACTCGGCCCAAAGGAGCCGAGTTGAATAATATGGTAGTCGAATTGTGTTTGGTTCTAGTCGATGCTTCCAAGCCGAAGATCCGCATCACGATCCTCTTTACGTCTTCGATGAATTCAAGTTCATTCGAATTGAAGGTGAAGCCGATCCTTCTGTTGAGTGTCCATCCTTCAGCGATGTAATATCCCATCAGCCTCAGAAAGTCGTGTTCAAGTGCTATCCGCGGGGGCAGCTCTTTGCTAACAGTATCTTTTTTTCTGAGGTGGTAGTCAATCTCGACAAACTCTAGATCATTCTCTTCCTTCTGAATGGGGTAGACCAGATAGTCTTTTTCTTCGAGCTCATCAGCTCGCTTCCAGACAGCATCGTACTGGACATTATGACGCTTCTTGTTCTTGTCGCTCCGCTTGACCACAAGAATAGGGTGCTCTTCGGTAGCGTAGGTTTCTCCGAAGCACTTTGTTATGATCCTGAAAATCTTGCCCCTGTGTATGTGGGTAATGACTTCTGTCACTCTGTGGAACCTGCCGTCCCTTCCCAACACCCGTTCACCTACCGCTACCTGTTGGATTTGCTTGGCTGAAGGGTTGCAGTGGATAACCGTATCCGGCAGCACGCAGCCGGCGCACCAATCGTTATGCACGTCGGTCTTGTAGTCTGCGAGCTTAAGCGCCATGTTTCAGCACCTGCCTCCTTGGTACATCTTTCTCGCGAATTATTCTCTTCACGGCATTATAAACCTCCTCAAGCGACATTGGCCGGCCATTGTATTTCACGATCTGGTAGTCGCACTGCCTGCCTGTGTTTTGCTTGAGCAGACCGGCCAGCTGGCCGGAATAATTCATTTCTATTCCGACCACGGTCTTTGCGCCGTGCAGCATCGAGCTCACCAGTTCAGAGGGGAACGGGTTCATTAGCCTGACCTGAACGAACCTCAATTTCATTCCCTCTGCCTGCAGCATTTCCATCGCGTCCAGAATTGCACCTTTGGTCGAGCCCCAGCTGACGATCGCGATGTCACCGCTGCCGCGCGCGACGGCCTTGTCCTCGTCTGGTATTTCCTTGAGTGCGACGCCCAGTTTGCTCATCCGCTTGTCCATCATTTTGGTCCTGAGTTCGGGATCCTCAGTGATGTGACCCTCTTCCGTGTGCTCATCTCCGGTGTTCCAGAATATGGCATCCTTTGTTCCAAGCACCACTCTTGGGCTTATTGGGTTGTCAGAGAGCTTGAATCGCAAGTAGTTTCCTGCCGCGCCTTTTTCGCTCTCGGAAACAGTGGTGACAAGAGATCCTCTGTCGATTGACACTCTGCTTGGATCAAAATTCTTGCACGTTGTAACGCTGTTCGCTATCGCCTTGTCGAGCAGGTGTATGACTGGCATCTGGTAGCGCTCGGCAAAGTTGAAGACCTTGATCGTGTCGTAAAAGCTCTCTTCGATATCTCCTGAGGCGAGAACGATCCTCGGAAATTCGCCGTGGCCCGCGTTGATCGCAAAGTTCAGATCGCCCTGCTCGTGCCTAGTCGGCAGTCCTGTAGATGGCCCTGTCCTCTGGTACAGCGACACGACCACCGGCACCTCGTTAATCCCCGCCCAGCCAAGAGCCTCTGCCATAAGAGAAAATCCGGGGCCCGAAGTTGCAGTGGCAGAGCGTGCGCCAGTGAGTGCGCTCCCGATTGCCATGGCTAACGCGGCTATTTCGTCTTCGGTCTGGACGACAACGGTTGAGCCTTTCTTGCCCGAATCGTTGAGCTCCAGAATTTCGTTTGCCTCGAGAAACTCGCTGTCGTCAGACGCGGGAGTGATGGGGTAGTACGTCTGGAACCGGCACCCGGCGACCATCTTTCCCAGAGCCGACGACTGGTTGCCCTGAACAATAATCATATCCTTCTCAGCCGTGCGCGCCTCAAGGCGGTGTCGAAAGCCGCTACCTGCAAATTTCGCCTTCGCATAGTTGTATACGTGCGCCGACGCGGAAACATTCAGGTCTGCTACCTTCTTTTTCGCCCTGAAGATGAACTGGATTCCCCTTGCGAGTGCATCGAGATCAAAATCGAGAACGGCCATTGAGGCAGACACGGCCATTACGTTTACCATTCTGGTAAGCCTGCCCAGTGCCGGTTCGTTTGCCTTTTGGGCGAACTCTTGCAGCAGCTGAGAGAACGGAATCGCGAAATCATTGACGCCGCGCTTTCCCGCGTGCTCCAGTGCGTCAGCGACTTTGAAACCAAGGCCTGCCTTTTCGAGCGTTCTCCTTACTCGGCCTGCTGCCTGGTCATCGAGCGTTGGAACTTCGTCTATTACGGTCTCGGCAACCTCGGTATTGTATATTATCGCGCCGCCGGGCGCCACCTCATTAAAATGCCTAAACACGGTTTCGGCATCAAATGTAACAAGCAGGTTTATCTCGTCCAGATGACAGTGGACTGGCCTGTCGCTGACCCGCACTGTAAAGTAGCTGTGCTCTCCCTTGATGTTCGAATAGTACTCCCGCTTGCCAAAGACGTGCAGCCCGCCGGCAGCGCATGCCCTAGAAAAAATATTTGCAGCAGAATCGACGCCACTTCCCTGCGCTCCTCCGATGACCCAGCTAAGGTGATTTGTAATTGCTTCCTGCATTTGAGCGACTTAGCTTCACTTCTCCTTCTTTTAATAGTTTAGAAACTTTCAGCCGCCGGTGGCTGCATCGAACAGGCAGCATTCGCAGGCGTCGACCTCGCCGCAGTACGGGCAGGCGCACACGCACGAGTCGATAGGGTTGCCACAGTTTTCGCACAATACTACTTCTTCGCTCGTGCTCGCCATCTCGAGGATATACCAGCCGAAACTAATTATACTTTTACATGCATATCTGGACGCATCTAAGAATATTCTTACAGACGATTGTCAGAGGCTGACATCCTTTTATCCCCTGTTGAGCTACACGTAGGCGTTGAAGGTCTACGCGTTCAGCTGCCCTTCCTGCGGGTATGGATCAAGGCACCTTGTGGGAACTCCCGACATGGATCAGATTCTGACCGACGTTAATACCGAATTCGCGCAATACCGGCTGTTTGTTTGCAGCAAGGAGCGCAAGTTCGTGCACATCGACGTGCAGGATGGCAGCTTTCACGGCAGATGTCCGTCTGACGGCTCCGAGCTGCAGGAGACGCATCCCGAAGGCGCAAGGTGTCCAAGATGCGGGGCTGGATTGAAGGTTCAAGAGATCGAGCCTCTGTCCGCCGGCGACAGCAGTTCGACTGAATAACATATTAAATATCCTTCCATTGCTAGGAATCTCAGGCGATGGCTTCTTTTAATCTCGCTCAGAAAATAATTTCGTCGCATCTGGCGGACGGCAAGATGGAGCCGGGCCAGGAAATAGGCCTGAACGTCGACAGAGTGCTGATGCAGGATGCGACAGGCACGATGGCCTGCCTGCAATTCGAGGCGATGGCAATTCCCAGGGTCAGGGTCGAGCATGCCGCCATCTACGTCGACCACAACATTCTCCAGACAGGATTTGAGAACGGCGACGACCACAGATTCCTCCAGACGTTCGCGTCAAAGTACGGCATACACTATTCCAAGCCCGGCAACGGAATATGCCACCAGGTCAACCTTGAGCGCTTTTCAATACCAGGCAAGCTCTTGATAGGCTCCGACAGCCACACGCCAACAGCCGGAGGCGCCGGCATGATGGCAATAGGAGTCGGGGGCCTTGACGTTGCGGTCGCCATGGCGGGCGCGCCATTCTACACCAAGATGCCCAAGGTGGTTGGAGTAGAGCTGACGGGCAGGCTCAGCCCGTGGGTCACGGCCAAGGACATAATTCTGGAAATGCTCCGTAGGCTCACTGTCAAGGGAGGAGTCGGCAAGATATTCGAGTACTACGGGGAGGGTATCAAGAGCCTCGGAGTGCCGCAGCGCGGAACTATTTGCAACATGGGAGCCGAGCTCGGAGCCACAACTTCGATGTTCGAATCCGACGAGATAACGCTGGACTACATGAATCGACAGGGCCGGCCGCGGGATTACAGGAGAATGGCCGCGGATCCGGGATGCGCCTACGACGATAAAATGGAGATCAACCTTAGCGACCTGGAACCTCTGATTGCCCTGCCGGGCGCGCCGGACGCGGTCCGCAAAGTAAAGGACGTCCAAGGGGCCGACGTCCACCAGGTGCTGATAGGCTCCTGCACAAACTCCAGCTATGTCGAGATGATGACGGTAGCCCACGTGCTAAGGGGCAAGAAGATCCACCCGAACGTTACGATGGCGATAAACCCCGGGTCAAAGCAGGTCTTGGAGACGGTGGCCCGGGACGGTTCCATCTACAACATCATCTCGTCCGGCGCGCGGTTGCTGGAAAGCGGCTGCCAGGGCTGCATCGGCATGGGTTCGGCGCCGGGAACCGACTGGGTATCTGTGCGATCGTTTAACAGGAACTGGCCCGGCCGCAGCGGCACAAAGGACGACAAAGTCTACCTCACGTCGCCTGAAGTATGCGTCGCTTGCGCCGTCACCGGCAAGATAACTGATCCGCGGGATCTCGGCGAATATCCAAACATTCCATGGCCTGACAGGTTTGTAGTCGACGACTCGGGAATCGTTCCCCCTGCTCCGCCGGGGGAGGCCGACAGGGTCACGATATCTAGGGGTCCAAACATCCAGCCGCTCCCGATACGCAAGCCTATGGAACAGGATCTTCGAGGCGAGGTGCTGATAAGGGTCGGCGACAACATTAGCACGGATGCCATCATGCCGGCCGGGGCCAAGATACTTCCGCTGCGAAGCAACATCCCCGCGATAAGTGAATACGTCTTTTACTGGCTCGATCCA
>CAZNOV010000043.1:0-10094 GCA_964574725.1 uncultured Nitrososphaera sp.
TGAGGTCGGTCTTGTAGTCAGCCGCGGCATAGATTGAAGGCAACCAGCCGCGGTCTTCTAGCTTGACTGTGCTGCCGTCCTGCTGCCTGATCCAGCATGCCATGCCGCCCTGCTGCGGGTATGTGTCTAGCAGCCAGCCCGTGACGGTCAGCGCTTCTTCCCGCCTTCTTCAAGCTTGGAAACAAGCCAACCTATAATCTTGTGCTGTGAAAAAATCAGCGCCATCAGCAGCGATTCGGCCGGGAAAGGCTCGCCCTTTGCGTTGATCGCCCTAGAATACCTGTAGCAGTCATTTAGCATGCTCTTGAAAAGCTCCCTGTCCTCTGCTCTCAGGCTCTCCGCAAAGGCTCGCCATGACTCGATCTCTCTTGCCAGCATGTCTTCTTCCGGAAACAACCCCATGGCAATCTCACGCTGCTTCGTCTTCGAGCTGCTCGGCGATTCGGGTGAGCTGTTTGTGGTGGTGGAACACCAGCGACATAAAAACCGGCTGCACCCTCACCGACCTGGCGGCATACGAGCACGCAGAAATGTACAGCCGGATGTCTGCGAACATGCTGTCAAACTCTTTTCTGTCATGTCTGTCAAGGGAATTGCGGAATGGTTTCCATTCCTGCTCTTCTTCCATTAGCGCCAGCCGGAATGACGGCATTGTCCTGCCCATGTCGTCATCGCCATAAGACTGTGCGCAGCTCTTTTTCCGGCATGAAGACCTGTTGCGATTTGCGATGGTTGCGCAGCCTGATGCCAAGTTGCTTCTCTTCTCTTGCGATTTCAATGCATTTGCGAAATGTCTGCAGAATCTGGCTGTTGTACGGCGATTCGGCGTGAAGCGACAGTACCACCAGGGCGTTGTTTATTTTGTGCACGGATTTTATGATCTCACTTATCAGATATTCGGCTTCTTTCTTGCTGACCTGCGGGTCCTGAACAAACATTCTCAGCAAGTCAGAGATCACCACAAGCTTTGAATTGAATCGCTGGGTGACTTGTGGCAGCTCATAGGCTATTACGCCGGCAAGCTGGTATATGGTAAATGCCCTGCTCACGATTATGCTCCTCAAGACCCGCTGAATTTCAAGGCCGAATTGGCGGGCAAATTTGACGCACTGGTAAATGTCAGAGCTGTTGCCGGTGTCGACAAATACTATTGATTGCGCGCCGATTCCACCCTGTCTTATTGACATCAATGCGCGGATGCACAACCTTGCAACGAGCAGATTTGCCTCGCTCCCTGTGACGCACAGCCTGTCTCCCAGTTGCAGGGCTAGAAATGAATCGATGTCTTTGATGTCGAGGGCGAGTTTGGCATTGATCTCATAGGCTGTCTGGAACGAAACCTGCGGTTGAGCTAGCGCATCACTGGTCTTTCTCATCTGCGTCTGCAGGGTCTCCGACAATTGACAGCCGCAGCAAGGGCATTCTTCAGATATGCTTGATGGTCTGTCCAGCGATGTTGTTTCTTTTAGGAGAGTCATGCATTTTGAGCAGAAGAACTGGATGCTCTGTCCAGAATTTGCCATGCGGCGAGCTCTTCAAGGTCGCTTATAATATGAACAGCACCGTAGGGGGAGGGGGTGTCATGTTATAACATGTTATCGCATGTCCCATAACCGACAATTGAAGGCAACTATTGCCTCCCAAAAGAACATTCTAAATACAGCTCGTGCAGATGGCTCTTGGGATGGGGCAGGAGGTTGTCAACAGAGAGATGAGCACCTGCTCCCATGGCGGCATCTATTCTGTCGATCATCGACTTGTCAGGGTTGACTGCAGCTCTAGCATCAATCCGCTTGGGACTCCCCGGCCGGCGATACGAGCTATAAGACAAGGGGCAGGAGCCATCGCTACCCGATATCCCGATCCAGAGTGTACCGAGCTCAGAAAAAGCCTGGCACGGTATCTGAAGGTTGACCCAAGCACGATAGCCGTAGGTAACGGCGCGGTTGAAATTATCTATTGGTTTGCGCGAGCGTTTGCCAAAAAGCGCGTGGCAATTCCCGTACCCACGTTCTGTGAATACGAACTTTCGTCGCAAAAGGCCGGTGCTGCCATCACATATTCGCCCCTCCGCGAATACGAGCTCGATGCAGACTCGGTGATAGAGGATGCAAGGGGGGCTGACGCGCTTTACCTCTGCAATCCAAACAATCCCACGGGCACGCTCGGAACGAGAGAAATCAAGAAAATAGTCGAGAATGTTGATGGCCAGACAAAAATACTGCTTGACGAGTGTTTCATAGAGCTCGTTGATGAGCCTGACAGAAACAGTCTGGTTGACAGAATAGGCGAATTCAAGAATCTGATAATACTGCGATCGCTCACCAAATCTTTCGGCCTTGCAGGTCTGCGGGTCGGATACAGTGTCTGCAGCCCGTCCTTGGCCAAGTTACTCTCAGCAGAAAAGATTCCATGGCATGTAAATGGTTTGGCACAAGCAGCTGGAATCGCCGCCCTTGCAGATCCCGATCACCTTTCAAAAGCGAGGGCGTTGATCAAGAAAGAGCGCGCGTTCCTGCTGGATAAAGTGCGGAGGATGAACAATTACGTTCCTTTCAGATCGGATTCAAACTTTTTCATGGTCCGGCTCCGCTCCGGAAATTCAAGTCGGTTCAGAGACGCGCTACTCAGGAAAACAGGAGTTCTCGTAAGGGATTGCAGTACCTTCAGAGGAATGGACGCGCAGCATGTCAGGATAGCTGTAAAGACGCGGAGAGAAAACCTTCTCGTTATAAGGGCACTGGAGGCCTTTGACCGCGATGGTTAGGCGCGCCAAGCTCCTCATGGTACAGGGGACATCGTCTGGCGCGGGCAAGAGTACCGTAGTTACCGGCCTTTGCAGACTGTTTTCCGACGCCGGCTACAGCGTGGCACCGTTCAAGGCCCAGAACATGTCGTCGAACTTGGAGGTCACTGGAGACGGATCAAAGATCGCCCGGGTCCATGCCATACAGGCAGTCGCTGCAAGGCGCGAGCTGGACCCCAGAATGAACCCCGTGTTGCTCAAGCCTCTGGGCGAGTACAGGAGCGCGGTATTTCTGAATGGCAAGTTCTATTCTGAGATGCATGCTGTGGAATATTACGAGAAATTCGCGTTGCAGCACGGCTTTCCAATGGCTCTTAAGGCCCTTGAAAGTTTGCGCAAAGAGACCGAACTCGTCATAATCGAAGGCGCTGGCTCGCCTTCCGAGATAAACATAGCCCAGTATGATTTCGCTAACATGCTCCTTGCCCAGAAGGCTCAAGCACCTGTGATAATCGTGGCAGACATTGAGAGGGGCGGCTGTTTTGCGAGCATTATCGGAACGATTCAGCTCCTCAGACCTGTCCACAGAAAGCTCGTGAAGGGTTTTCTGATAAACAAGTTCAGAGGAGACCCTGCGATCCTGCAGCCAGCAATCAAGCGCATGCAAGAAATGACCAAGAGGAGGATTTTGGGGGTCATTCCGAAAATAGATTTTGATCTCCCTGAAGAAGACTCGCTCGTAGGTCACAAGAGTGACAGCACGGAGAACCTCTCGAAAGAGTCCTGGGACTGGCAGATTGACCTCGTCGCAAAGGCAATAAAAGAAAGTTCAGACATGAAAAGGTTATCGGAGATCGCGGGTCTATGATACAGCTAATTGCGGCGCTGGTCGGGGCAATTGGTATTGACTTGCTGACCGGCGACCCTCCGAACAGGTACCACCCGGTGTCATGGCTCGGAAGGATTATCGGTCTTTTGGTTCCTTGTCTAAAAGCGAAATCTTCTGCTTCCGAGAAGACCAAGGGCGCGGTCTTCGCGATAGGTATCGTAGCTGTCACAGGACTCGCAGCGCATTTCTTGGCTTATGCGAGCATGCTGATAGCAGGAACCCTTGCACTGGTTATTGCATCCGCTATGATTCTGAAAATCACGATCGCAGTCAGGGGCATGGAAAGGCATGCCAGCGCAATCACATCCTTCGTGGAGGCAGGCGACCTGGCCGGTGCTCGCAGGAATCTCTCGATGATAGTAAGGAGGAAAACTGACGACCTTGGAGAGCAGCACATCCTCTCGGCAACTATTGAATGCATAAGCGAAAGCACGGTGGACGGGATCACGGCACCCATGTTCTACTATTCGATTCTCGGCCCAGGCGGGGCCCTAGCGTACAGGACAATTAACACTCTGGACTCGATGGTCGGATACAAGGATGAATACTACAGAGAAATCGGATGGATGTCCGCGCGCCTTGACACCGCAGCAAATTTTCTCCCGGCCAGGATTACCGCTTTCCTGATGGTGATCTCTGCGAAACTGCTTCGCGCTGACTGGAAGAATTCACTTCAGATGCTACAGCGCGAGCATACCAAGACGCTCAGTCCTAACGCGGGTTACCCAATGGCAACGATGGCGGGCGCTCTGCGGATACGTCTTGAGAAGATAGGGCACTACTCGCTTGGCGACGAGCAGGAGCCGGCGACTCTTGACAAATGCAGGACCGCGATATCAATCATGAAGCTCACGACTGCGCTTTTTTGCCTGCTCGTGAGCATTCCGGCAATATTGTTTCTGTACTTGGCAGGTTGGTGGAGGCTTTTGCTTGGCATACCTTAGGCCGGTTCAGTCAGTCCTTTCCTTCCTCACCATACTGCCAGCTGGAAAGAGCCACGACATCCATTACGTCGCCAAGAACATGTACCTGTTCCCTGTCGCCGGTGCGGTCATTGGATCCATTGTTGGGACGATGGCATTCGGAATTTCGCCATTCCTTCACCCCGTAATAGTGGGTCTACTTGTCACGGGTGCGCTTGTGATTATTACGGGTGTCCATCACACGGACGCGCTGGCCGACTTTGCAGACGGACTTATGGCAAAAGGAGACAAGGAAGCCAAGCGGAAGGTAATGCTCGATCCGGCCGTTGGATCCGCAGGGGTCGCCGCGCTGGTGATGTACTTTGCAGGTATGATAATCGTGTTCAACACTGGCGGATTTCCGCAGGGAGTCAGGCTTTTCGCGAGCATAATTGCCGCGGAGGTCATAGCGAAGTACGTGATGGTACTGCTGGCCAATAGGGGACTTTCAGCCTGGGAGGGGTTCAGCTCTCCCTTTACAGCGGCAATGAAGGACCGCCGTAAACTGCTCGCCGCAACCGGGATCATGCTTGTCGTGGTCTGGTTTGCGATGAGCTATTCCGGCCTCGTCGCGCTCGCTGTCTCTCTCGCGATTGCAGGAGTCATGAAGTACGTCTCTGGCAGGAGCTTTGGTGGGATATCAGGTGATGTCCTTGGAGCTTCAAACGAAGTCACCCGCCTTGCTTCCCTGATCGTCCTCTCCACGGTGGTAATTTGATAGCTGCGATAATGTGTGGAGGAAGGGGGTCTCGAATGGGTCCTGGCGTGGAGAAGCCGCTCCTTCAGATCGATGGCGTGGCGATTGTAGAGCG
The DNA here is from genome assembly GCA_964574725.1 of uncultured Nitrososphaera sp. Classification (GTDB taxonomy): domain Archaea; phylum Thermoproteota; class Nitrososphaeria; order Nitrososphaerales; family Nitrososphaeraceae; genus Nitrososphaera. The sequence goes on from CAZNOV010000043.1 coordinate 5,410, forward strand.
AGTGCTGGCTGCCCTTGCAGATTCTGCGAAATTCGACCGGATAGTTGCGGCGGTTTCAGAACACACCCCGTTGACGAGAAAATTCCTCTTATCCAAGGGCACCAAGATAATCAATACTCCCGGTGAAGGCTATTCTCGAGACCTGTCGGTACTGCTCGAAAATCTAAAGCCGGCAGTGGTTTTCGTAACGCCGGCAGACATCCCGCTCCTAAGTCCCAATGTCGTAAACGAAATCGTAATCATGAAAGGGGAAGGGCCGGCGATGTCAGTGCTCATTGAAAAAGAGTTTGTCGAAAATATTGGAATCAGGCCGAGTGTCCTAGTCACCTTCAAGGGCAAAGAGTACTGCCATTCCGGGATAACCATCTTTGACTCTGCGAAAATTGCCGGCGTCACAGTGCAAGAACAATACGCTGTCATGAACAGAGTTGAGCTGGCAGTGAACGTCAATTCGAAAGAAGAGTTGAAGATCGCGAAGCTATTGATCCAGCGCGCCCAAGACCTTGCCCAGGATCGTCGCCTTGCTACCTGACCTTTCGGCCAAGAGCTCGCCGCAAGACTTGCAGCTGACATCCGTCGTCGTGTGAGAAAACACGACAGCCTTGGCGCCGCATTTTCCGCACTGCACAGACAGGAATTCGCTTCTTGGTTTTGGCATCATTATTTTTTCACGTTTCATGCCAATCAAATCTCCAGCTTGCGGATCCTAAGTCCCTGCTTCATGGTTTTGAACTGGCAGGTCTTGCACGTATAGCGCAAAGTCATTTTCTTGGTGGTCTTAGCAGTTCTCTTTAGCTCGGGGAACTTTTGACCACCGTACCCCTTCTTGTCCTCCGCGTGCCTGCGTGCGCCTTCTGCGACCGTCCTGTCCTTGCCCTTTTTGTACAGGGCGACGCTCTGCACCGTGTGCGTCTTGCAGCGAGGGCAGAACTTGCGCATCTCCTTCTGCATCTTCATATGCCTACTCAATCCCTATTCAGGGGTATTTAATTCATGTCTGCATGCTGAGCAATACCGGCAACACCTCAGGCCAGCAGTAAATCTAATATACCAGCATGATAACCATTGAAGCAGAAATGCCCTTCGAATTCCTGTTAAAGCAATCAATAGACCCGGCTGCTTTCGGAGTGTGGATACCCCTGACTTTCGGTCTCGTTGTCGGCCTAGGCTACGTGATTTTCTCGGCAATGAGGCGCAGCCGCTAAGGCCGCCGACTTTTTTTATCATTCATCTTTATAGCCGGCCTCTAGCCTATGCAAGTGGATGGATTTCCTTCGACGCCAGAAATCAGAATGTGACGATTGCCATGCGAGATTTAGGAGCTACGACGAGCTTGTGCAACACGCCAAGGAAGCCCACAAGCGCCATGTTGTAAAGTGCAGCTATTGCGGTAAGCTGTTTCTTCATGAAAAAGATAGGCTTCACCATGTAAGAGAGGAGAATGAAAAGAAAGTCGACTTACGCAGGCACAGATTTTAATTTCCGGTTTCACTAACAATCGCATGGATTTTCCAATCAAGGCAGGAATAACCAAAGAACGCACGATAACCGTCAGTTCTAATCAGACTACTAGCTTTCTCTGGGAAGGTGAAAATGTCCTTTCGACGCCTTCCATGATAGCCGAGATGGAAGAGACCTGCAGACTTCTCCTTAAGGAGCAGGTAATTGAGGACCCTGAGTGGGATTCGGTAGGCACGATAGTTGATATCAAGCACCTTGCGGCAACCCCGGTAGGGGCGGAAGTAGTGTTCAAGACCAAGATAACGTCCTCTGACGGAAGGCGTGTGCTTTTCCAGGTTGAAGCCCATGACAAGATAGAAAAGATAGGCGAGGGAAAGCATGAGCGGTTCATCATCAATGTCCCGAGGTTCCGGGCAAAATTTGACGAGAAGCTGGCGCGCCTTTCCTCATGGCAAAGTAAGAATATATAAAAGCCGGAGGGGAATCCCAGTATTATTCTCTAAGGTGGCATATGGAAATGGCATCGATTCAAACAACTGCTGGCGGAATGCCAGTCTTAATCCTAAGGGAAGGAACCAAGGAAAGCAAGGGTAAGGAAGCGCAGAGAAACAACATCACGGCTGCAAAGCTGATCGCCGAGATCGTAAAGACGAGCCTCGGCCCCAGGGGCATGGACAAGATGCTTGTCGATACTCTTGGCGACGTGACAATAACAAACGACGGCGCGACAATTCTGAAAGAAATTGACGTGCAGCATCCGGCAGGAAAAATGATCGTCGAAGTCGCGAAGTCTGTAGACAATGAGGTGGGCGACGGCACGACCTCGTCAGTCGTTTTTGCAGGCGCGCTCCTGAAGGAGGCTGAAGAGCTGATAAACAAGGATGTGCACCCCTCCATAATTGTTGACGGATACAACGCCGCGGCCGATCAAGTTCTAAAGCTGCTTGAAAAGATCGCAGTAAACGTGGACGTTTCTGACAAGGACACGCTTCTGAAGATTACAAGGACCGCCATGGACTCAAAGCTCGTCTCTGACGACAGCCCCCTCTTGGCCCAGATCGTAGTTGATGCGACCAGGCAGGTCGCCGAAAAGGTCGGAACCGTTCACAAAGTTGACCTTGATGATATCAAGGTGGAAAAGAAGGCAGGCGGCTCAATTAGAGACACAAAGCTCATCAAGGGAATAGTTCTGGATAAAGAAGTTGTCCACGCGGGAATGCCCAAGAAAGTCGAGGGTGCCAAGATCGCGCTAATTAATTCAGCCCTAGAAATTGAAAAGACAGAAATGAGCGCGGAGATCCGCATCTCCGACCCGCAACAGATGCAGATGTTTCTGGAAGAAGAAAACAGGATGCTAAAGTCAATGGTTGACAAGATAAAGTCGTCCGGAGCAAACGTTGTCCTGTGCCAGAAAGGAATCGACGACATTGCACAGCACTACCTTGCAAAGGCTGGCATACTTGCTGTTCGCCGCGTAAAGGAAAGCGACATGACAAAGATGGCGCGCGCAACTGGCGCGAGAATAGTCAACAACTTGGACGACCTCACCGCAAAGGACACAGGATCCGCGGATCTTGTCGAAGAGCGAAAAGTAGAGACCGACAAGTGGGTCTTTGTCGAGGGATGCAAGAATCCCAAAGCGGTAACCATTCTAGTGCGCGGAGGATCTCAGAGGGTAGTCGACGAGGCAGATAGGTCTCTCCACGATGCAATCATGGTGATGAAGGACGTCCTTGAGAACCCGTCGATAGTCGCAGGCGGTGGCGCTACCGAGGCATACATTTCTAACCAGCTAAGGCAGTGGTCAAGCAGTCAAGAAGGTCGCCAACAGCTTGCGGTGCAGAAATTCGCTGACGCGCTCGACTCAATACCCCTTAACCTGGCCGAGAACGCTGGGATGGATCCTATAGACACAATGACCGATCTTCGAGCAAAACAGAGCAAAGGCGCAAAGTGGACCGGCGTAGACTGCAGAAACACTGTCGTTACGGACATGTTCAAGCAGAACGTGCTCGAGCCAGTTGTGGTAAAGAAGCAGATAATCAAGTCTGCCACCGAGGTCGTCTCGATGCTCCTGAGGATCGATGACGTCATCGCTTCGGGCAAGTCCAAGGCACCTGCAGGCCCTCCAGGAGGCGGCATGGGTGGAATGGGCGGTATGGACGAATAAGGTCTTCCACCTTTTTTCGTAAAGTCAATATGCCCAAATGCAGGTCGGTCATTGTGAGCTGCCGTGGGCATAATTGAAAAGCTCAAGCACCTGAGCATAGTCGGCTCAATAGTAGTGATGCCAGACTTTTTCGTGGACCGCATTGTCAGGCTAGAGTCGAAGGAAAAGCTCTTCGACGCACTCACTGAAAAGGCTGAAAGAGGGGGAGGGAGCATCCGGGGCGTCCCCATGAAAGATGTCAAGGGGGGTAACGCCGTGAACGCAGCATATAGTCTTGCAAGATTGGGCATGAAGGTCACTTTGTTCACAGTCGCCGACGAAACCGGTGCAGGAATGATTAGACAGGCCTTTTCGCAGTTTGGCGAAATGGTCATTCTCAGAATAAGCGCCGGCAGAAGCGGTCTCACAACTGCGTTCGAATTTCCTCACGGAGAAAACAGAGTCAATGTGATGGTGAGTGACATCGGTGACAATTCTAACTTTGGTCCGGAAAGAATTAGCTCCGAATTCGACAGGAACATTCTCAAAAACGCAGACGGAGTCATGCTGGTCAACTGGGCAAGCAACCTGAAGGGCACGGAACTGGCGGAATTTGCATTCAGGAATTCTCCCAGCGCCTTTCATTTCATAGGTCCTGCGGACATCGAAACAAGAAAGGAGGACTTTCGCGACTCTCTCGGAAAGCTTGCCGGCATGACGGATTCGCTGGGCATTAACGAAAATGAATGCAACTCTCTTGCCGATGCGCTGGGCCTTGGCACGCTTCTTGGAACAGGCTACGGGGCAGAAGAAGTCAAGCTGGCCGCAAAAGCGCTGGCGGAAAAAATAGGAATCAGCACAGACCTCCACACAAAGTTAGGGGCAGCATGGTCCAATGGAAGGGAGAGTGTTTTTGTGCACGCTATTAGGGTGGATGCGAAAACTCTGACAGGTGCCGGAGACTCTTGGGAGGCCGCCGATGTTTTGGGCTATCTGGCGGGGCTTGACGCGCAGGAACGCCTGTTGTTCGCAAACTGTTGCTCGTCGCTGTACGTTAGAGATGAGAGGGGTGAGC
>CAZNOV010000044.1:0-3244 GCA_964574725.1 uncultured Nitrososphaera sp.
CGCTGGAAGTGGTTTACAACTCAACATAGAAGATAGCAATGTAATTCCACCTCGAAGCTATACTGCCTTTTCAATAAAGTGCCTGAGGTGCGATGGGAAAGGCTGGCTCCCAGACGACGGCTGACAGATGGGGATCCGACCGTGCAAAATGTATTCAAAATGTATTCAAAACTACATGCACGCATTCTTTATCGAATATTTACGAAAAGAAATCAATGCAACTTTACGTCAGGGACAGACACTTGCTCCAGAGGAATGGGTTGATCCTGTCACTGAAACTGGCACTGTTCGGACAATCAAGGTTGTGCGAATACGAAGGACTCGAGTACTATACGTTTCGTTGCCCAACCCACGGCTTGGTCATCGATCACGCCAGAGGCCATGACCGATACCTAGACTGCTGCTATTGCAGAGATGGCTAACTAGAGTCCCGCTTTGAAAGCGGGAACACATCGCTTTTCAGCTGTCTGGAATATTTTGTGACAACCCGTTCTTTATTATTCGTGAATGCTCTCCATTCCCTCAACCTGCCATGGTGTGCGATTCCTGCGGACATGCCAATGATGACCACAAGGCTGTCACATTTGCAATGTTCTACTGCCACAAGTGTAACAAGATAGAGTCTAATGTTTCATTTTCAACCGGCAACGAAGGGCAATCCGGCGACCACATCGACCCATCAAAGTCTGACGACGTGCTTACCGACATGTACAAGTCATTCAAAGGGATGGGGCGCTAGTACCCCAAGAATTACCTAGACTTGCGTCGCCTTCGCCTTTCTGCCTTTGCATACTTTTTGCTGCCAGACCTCTGGGCGCTAAAGGCGTGAGTTTTTGTGGCGTCGCGTTTACGTGGCATCAGATCGTTGAAGCCAGCGAAGGGTATTATATATTCTACCATGATGACACTAACGTCAATACGTCCTTCCTGAACAAGCGGCCTTCCAACATTTGGCAGAATTGATCATTACCCGCTGCGGCGTCGTATGCATTTGATACCCGGCAAAAGCATTAAATTGATTGGGAGACCAGCTCTAGCTGGATGGAAAACAGGAACAGGATACCAAGGTGGATCGTAGAGAACGACCCTTCTTGGGAAAAATCAATTGATTCGAACCTCGGGATACTCAGGTGGACCAAGAAAGGTTCTGGTGTCCAAGCTACTTGCTCGCCAACGGACATGTATTGTGAAGTATTGGGCGTTGACAAAAACTCAGCAGGCATGGCCGATCTTCGCGTCGGAGTGGAAAGGATCAGTAAGGAGTCGTCCGCGGGAATCAGCGATATCAGAAGGTACCTGTCAAGCAGATACCTGAACCCCGGAATCAGCGGACCGCGAATGGACTTGAGAAGAGAACGCAGAACCTAGCCCGAACATTCATCTGGTAGACTGTTATCAGGCATACCTCGGGATCAGCGCACCACAAAAGCCTAATGCTAAGCCCTGCGATCGTCGCATGTTAACAACCGCACGCCCCCTAGCCCTATTGCTGCAGGCCAGCTCCCTTTGCGCTGCGCCCTGCAGCAATTATAATTTTATATAAACTTCAGTTGTGGTAAAGGATATTGCCTTCTGTTCAAGATGCTGTCGAAAAATTATCGAAAGACGCGGTAAAACTAGTCAAGGGAGCCAGAGTCGTGGGGCTGGGCAGCGGGAGCACGGTAGCTTTCGTTGTTCGGCAGCTGGGCAAGCTTCCAGACAGGGGTTCAATAGAATTCATTCCAACTTCGCTTCAGATCAAGGACGAAGCTGAAAAATGTTCGCTCCGGATTGCCGACGATGGCAGGATTCCTGAAATCGATCTCGTCTTTGACGGGGCAGACCAGATCGATGCAAAGTTCAACATGATAAAGGGCGGAGGAGGGGCGCTGCTGAAGGAAAAGATCCTGATATCATCGGCAAAGAAAGTCGTGATCGTCGCCGATGAAACAAAGTACGTCCAAACCTTCACAAGGTCGGTCCCGATCGAAATCCATCCGATGGCACGCCTGTCCGTTCAAAAAAGGCTAAAAGAGATGGGGGCAGTTCCCGTCCTGAGGACCTCAGACAAGGGCTACCCATTCGTCACGGAAAACGGGAACCTGATTCTCGAGACCAGCTTTTCCTCAATTGCTGATCCCAAGAAGAAGGAGGCTGAGCTCAAGAATATTCCTGGAGTATTGGAAGTCGGTCTGTTCACCCGAAGGGCAGACGTCTACTACAAGGCAAAGGCTGACGGTTCCTTCCAGGTATTCACTTTCTAAGGTAGAAAAGCAATGCGTGAATCCTGAAATAAGGACTTTTATACTACATTCCTTGTCTTACCGCAATGTCTGAAAAACCTCCACCGCCAAAAAAACAATCCTTGATGGACGAGTTCATAGGTTTTCTAAAGACTTTTGGCATCATTGGCTTGGCCATAGCCTTTATCATAGGTGCCGCAGCATCAAAGCTCGTCACGGCATTTGTAAGTGACATCATCAACCCGATAGTCGGGCTTGCGCTGCCTTCCGGGGATTTGAAGACGCTGGCGTACAACGCGACAAATACAGCTACTGGAGTCACCTCGACGTTTGCGTACGGCGACCTGATATCAAACATAATCGACTTCCTGATCATCGCCTTCATAGTATTCCTGATGTACAAGATACTATCGAGATACGCGATCATTGGAGTCGAGGACAAAAGCAAGCCAAAGTAGACGACTTCTAGGCCCGGGCCACAAACTCGCCGTGGCCAAGAGCACTTTCGTCAACGTGACCATCCTCCATCACCACCCTTCCCCGTACGATGGTCATGACGGGCCAGCCGCTCAAGTTCCATCCGTCATAGATGGTATAATCAGAATAGGACTGGAGCAGCTCCGGCCTGACTTGCTTTTCCAGATCAAGATCGATCATTGCAAGGTCAGCGTCGGAGCCCGGCTGTATAGTCCCTTTGCGAGGATACATGCCAAATATCCTTGCTGAATTGTAGCTTGTTACCTCTGCCACGCGCTCCAAGCTGACCCTGTCGTGGTTTACGCCGTGATCTAGGAGGACAGGTAACATCGTCGCTAATCCTGGAAAGCCGGAGAGAGCAGTCCAGATGTCGCCATCGCCGAGCTTCATTTCCAGCCTGTTTGCGACATGATCGGTTCCGACGGTATCCACTATCCCGTTTCGAAGCGCTGACCAGATGCTCTGAACGTCGCTCTTTGACCTGATTGGAGGGACTACCTTGCCGGTTACCTTCTCAAAATCGGTCGTATGCGTGAGGTAGTGAG
>CAZNOV010000044.1:3254-10076 GCA_964574725.1 uncultured Nitrososphaera sp.
AGTGAGGGCATGTCTCGATATAGTAATTCGAGTTACCGCGCTCTTTCTGCGCGAGTATGGCGTCCAGAGCTCGGGTCGAGCCGATGTGAGCAAAATATAGATTGGCACCAAACTTCCTGCCTAGTTCGGAGATTCTGGCAACGCTTGCCGATTCAGATGAAGACGGCCTGCAGTCTGACCAGGCCTGAAGGCCTGTCAATCCTTTGCCCTTGCCAGCTTTGATGTGCTCTGAGCAGACTGCAGGGTCCTCTGCATGGACCATGATCGTCGAATGCATGTTGGAGCCTTCTCTGACTATTGCTTGCATCAATCCGTCATCCATGTTGACTTCGTCGTCCCTGACGGTTCGCGACCCAGGGTCAAGGTCCATCAAGATGTGGTTTAGGTGCGCCCCTAGGTTCATGTATATCTTGAGCGAGTTGATTCCCAATCGCTTCAAGTAGGGTATGTCCTTGACCTGCTCGGGCCTCAAGATTGATGCGTGAATCGAATAATCAATGAAATGATTACCCCTGCTAGCTTGCAGCTGCTTTGAAATGTCGGGATCGTAGCGATCGTATAGCCTGAGCATCCTCATCATCGTTGTGACGCCACCCACGGCAGCAGACCTGGACTCTGTCCTGGCCGCCTCGTCGATAGGCGTGTAAACGCCGTAATGCACGTGCGGATCAATAAGGCCGGGCAGGACATACTTGCCATTTGCATTTACCTGTCTTGACGCGGAAATATTCCCTCCAGATTTCGTAAGGGCCTTTATCTTGCCGTCCTCGATCATGATATCGGTTTCAATTATTCCTACTTTTGGAATGACCGTGGAAGCGCTGGTGATCAGGAGGTCGCAGCTGTTCGCGGAAGTCATCTTTTCATTGTCCTTTAGTGTCAGGTCATTACAACTTTACAGTGTTTATGTTTCTTGTGCCAAGGTCACCATGGCATATGCTAGGAAGTCGGCGTCCTGGCAGGATCAGACGAACATTTTCGTATGATATTTTATATTGGGATTACTGGCATCGATAGCGAAGGGCTGGTAGTTCAGCGGTAGCAATGCTCGCTTCGCAAGCGAGAGGTCGCGGGTTCAAATCCCGCCCAGTCCACCATCTACGCGGATTCAACCAACAAACCAATCTTACTACGGAGGTTGACGTAGAAGATGCCCCTAAAGCTCTCAACGGTCGTAGCAATAATTCTAGGTGTCTTGTGAGTCTCTTTCATTACTGCAACGTACTAGTTGAGTGCCCTATCACTTTTTCGTCTTTTGTCACGAGGCAGCATGCACACCTCTCTTGCAAACATTTCCTGGCGTAATCGTGGTTGCAAATCGGGCAGGCACATGGCTGTACTGGTTGAATGTTCTTTCTTGCGGTAGAAAAATACCTAGCATCCACGATCATCCACAGGGTGACTATTGAAATTCCGATTACGTAAAAGATAATGACAGTCCTAGCATTTATCCGCAGTACAAGCATTGAAACAGCAAGAATGGCAGTAGCTACTGCAATCATTAGAAGCCAGCGTTGTGTAAAATCCAAATGGTTTAGCCAGCCCTGTGTCATTCAGTAAGCCCGTGCCGGAAATCTGCTTTCTTTGCTATTCTTCCGATAAATATGTCCATATCTCACCGGAGGTCTTCTAGGTCACCCTTGTCCCTAAAATGTTCAGGATTGAGTCTGAATCCCCCAACCTTTTCCTGTGGCACGTCACTCAACTTTAGATGAAAATCGAGATTCGTTTTCTTCAGCTGCTTGTTCATCCACAGGGCAAACCTTTCCTCTAGGGTGCCGGCCTCTCGCTTTTCTATATCCGGATATATATCGCGCAGGTTTTCTACAAACTTCTGATCCACTTCAAGAAGGAAAAAATCCCACCCTAGTGCTTTCTTGCCATCAGAGTAGCACTTGCACATACTTTCGCTGTGTGCGGCAGACTCTAGCGTAGTCATGAACGCCATTAGCTTCGGCCTCTCTTTTTCAAAGTCAATGCACGAGCCTGATAGCATGAATATTGGCGAGGCACCGGCAGTCGTATGATCCGCTCTTTCTGAAGCGATGCCACCATTGTTGTCCTTAGGCGCCGCCGCGTAATCTTGAGCGATATCGGTCTTTTCATCTGCCTGTTCGCCCTTCCCAAAATTCTCAGCAGGCACCGGATCTGGATTCCTTATAGTAACGACATCCTCGACTGAAACGCCTATTATTTTCCTGATGTCTGGGTCTAGCCTTGTAATTCCCTGATCCTCATCTGAAGGTAGGAGTGGATAGCACCTTGCTTCGATCCCATCCTTCTTGCCTATGACCTCTATGGTATCGCCAGCGATGATGCCCAAGGAATCCATAGATTTGTGGTCTATGCGCACCACGCCGGTGCCGATGTCGCGGGCGTAACCCGCAAGCACTTTCAGCGACACTGGCCGCCGGTTCATCTTCGAGAAATAATACGGGTAGTTATCTAATAAGATTTGCCAAGACCGATGACCCCCCACCTCGGAGTCGCATTATAGGTGCTTTATGACGTGTTTTTGAAGCAAATCTAACACCGCGACGTTTGAAGTTTATTGACGCAGCACTTCAGGGTTAAGTTAAGAGACTCTGAATATTCGAAGAGTTGACTTGCTATCATTATTTGCTCTCAGGAGCTATTCCAGAGTGGACGACCATATTATCTAGAATAACCAGACATCATAACCGTCAGAGAATCCGAGCTAGATTCTGAAAGAACTTAATACTGGTAATACGTTTATTCCTATAATGACTTGTATAGGAAAACCTTTGTCTAGAAATCTTCTAGACCAAAATTACGACATGGAGCGGCGGAACAATGGTTGAAGCAGGCACTATCATCGCGATCGCGGTCACAGTGATCATAGTGGGGATCATTGGATTTGTCGCTTACAAAAGAATAGCCCAAGCCAGAGCGTATAAGAGAGGAGTTTACCCCGGAAGAAAAACCACTCCGGAGGGAGAGCCGCTAGAGGACCCTCGTTACTCATCGGGAGGGGGCAGATTCCCAAATACAATAAAAAGAATGGTAATTCCCATAATCATAGGTGTCATAGTTGTGTCGGTGGTGCTCACATCGAGCATCAAGATAGTCGAAGCAGGGCATAGGGGAGTTTTGCTCGAGTTCGGCGCTGTCGATACGACCCAGGCGTTGTCGGAGGGTCTCCACCTTGTTACTCCGTTCAAAGACAATGTGATCCAAGTTGAAGTGAGAACCTTAAAGACAGTCGAGACCGCCGCTTCTGCGTCCAAAGACTTGCAGGATGTGCGGACGGACGTTGCACTTAACTATCATCTGAATCCAGCAAGTGCCCAGATAGTATACCAGCAGCTGGGCTTGGATTACTCTAACAGAGTGATCAACCCTGCAATCCAGGAATCTGTCAAGCAGGTTACTGCTAGGTTTAACGCCGAGGAACTGATTACCAAGAGAGAAACAGTCAAGACGGAAATAGAACAGCAAATCAAGCAAAGGCTCGCCGTGTACAATATCGTAGTAGAGGCGATATCGATTACTGAATTCAAGTTCTCAGAGCAGTTCACGAGGGCAGTTGAGGCAAAAGTTGAGGCGGAACAAAGGGCACTCCAGGCAGAGAACGAGCTAAGGAGAATCATAATCGAGGCGCAGCAGGCAGAAGCAAAAGCAATAGGCGATCAGAAGGCGAATGTTGCGCGCGCGGAAGGTCTAAAACAGGCGAACATTCTTGAGGCTGAGGGAGAAGCAGCGGCAATAAGAATAATCGACGAGCAGTTGAGAAACAATCCAAACTACTTGGAATGGCTAAAAACACAGAGATGGGATGGCAAGCTTCCATTGGTGATAGGAGAAGGGGGCACTCCCTTCATACAAATTCCTACGGAAGGCGAACAAGAACAACAGTAGAGGGGCGATTAGAACCGGATGTACCATTCCTATGGCCACGCAAATATGGACGGCTCGCAACCGGATGAGCTCTGTTGCATGGCCGTCTAACTGCTTGATGATGTAGTGACTATACTATGGCAGTGCTAGAATAAACCAGAAAGGTCATAGCGAGAGATTGCGATACAATAAATACCGAATTGTCAAATACATAAATACTTTGGAGTGGCTAAATTAACGAGTCAAAATGGCTTCTGAAAGTCTTCTGAAATCAATTCCAAAGGGAGAAATCGCGCCTAACATTGGAATAGCCGATGAGAATCGTGAATCAGTAGTTCGAATGCTGAACAGATTGCTCGCGGACGAATACGTTTTGTACACGAGAACAAGAAAGTATCACTGGAACGTAACAGGACCCAGGTTCCAGCCACTTCATGAATTCTTCAAGACACAGTACACGGAATTAGATGTGATAATTGATGACATAGCCGAACGCATCCCGCAGCTTGGCGGAAAAGCCATTGCCACGGTGGAAGAATTCAAAGAACTCACAAGATTGAAAGAGGATCCTGGTCAATACCCCGACTCAAACAAGATGCTCTCGAACCTACTAAGTGATCATGAATCTGTGATCCGCAGCCTGAGAACCGATGCAGACGCATGCGAAAATTACCACGACATGGGAACGAACGATTTTCTGATAGGTCTCATGGAACAGCACGAAAAGACCGCGTGGATGATAAGGGCGCATCTTGAGGGAAGAGCTTAATCAAAAGAGAGGGCTCCCCTCTATTTTCTTGACGAGCATATCATTGGCGACATTCTAATGTGTCTGCCGAGAAAGTTCGTTAGGAGCATGAAAGTCCGGGATTGCAGTTGTTATTGACCAAGCAGTTCAGAATTGACGAGCGTCAATGGAGTATTTCCTTCAGACACCCTTACAATATTTGCAGCAATCACTCCAGCTATCGCATTTACTGATTCCCTTGTCCAGCCCGCAATGTGTGGAGTCAATACAAAGTTATCAAGCTGGAGGAGCACATCGTTCGGGTCGGGCGGCTCTTCCCAGAAAACGTCAAAGGCGGCTCCCGCTATTGTCTTTTGCTTCAGAGCATTAAAGAGCGAATCTCTGTCCACTATTGCTGCGCGCGCCACGTTTACCAGCAGGGCGGAGCTTTTCATCATGCTGAATTCCTTGCCCGCTATCAGGCCGCGGGTCTCTTCTGTGAGAGGTACGTGTAGAGAAATAATATCCGCTCGAGGAATGAAATCGGACAATGCCTCCGGTCCCCGAACTTCATCTGCAAAAAAGGTGTTCTCCCTACCGGGCCTGTCGCCGACCGGGTCCTTGGTCGTGGCAATTACATTCATCCCAAAGGCTTTCGCCCTCTTTGCAACCTCTATCCCTGTTGCACCTAGCCCCACCACAAGGAGGGTTTTCCCATAGAGCTCTATACCCATGGTCCCCGGATTTCTTCGCCTCATGAAGCTGGCGCTAGCCAACTGCAAATTTTTCGCAAGCAGTATCATTAGGAACAGAGCGTGCTCGCCAACAGATACAGAGTTGGCCAGGGGAACGTTTGCAACGAATATGGATTTTGAAGTGCATGATTTCAAGTCTATGTTGTCATAGCCTATGCCGGCCTGATGAACAAGCTTTAGCTCTGGACAGGAATCGATTATCGATCTATCCACGATGACTGATCCGTTAACGATTACCTCTGCGTCTGATATCTGCGGAAGCAGAGGCTTGTCCATGTCAACCAATTGAGAGTCGAATCCATGTGCTTTCAGCTTGCTGTCGAGGATTTCCTTAAACGAGGACGACCTCATTGTGACCTTTATTTTCAAACTCTTCCAGTCAGACGGTGTGAGAATAGGAATTTAACTTTGATGGATTCGCCGAAACACTCATGCCATGGATGCCCGATGGCCCGAAATTGTACGCGATATTCTGGGTTTGCTGTTCAGTACCACCCGTTATATTCAACTTAAAGGCTAGAGCGTTCAAAACCCTTTGAATAGCTCAATGCGGGCGCCCTACATTAGGCTATGCGGGCCGAGGCTCACCAGGTACCTGATTGTAATAGTATTGACAGCCCTTTTCAGCATCCCGCTGCTCCCTGTGTCCGCAGAACCAGCGATCGAGTTGTTTCCCAGTGCCGGACCTCCTGGAACAAATGTGGATGTCCAGGGTTCCGGCTTTCTTCCTTTATCCAATGTGACTCTGACCTTCGATGGCGAAACACTTTCTACCACACCTGAAACCGTAAGTACAGATGCATTAGGAAGATTTACGGCAGAATTCAAGGTGCCTGCGGACGCTTCTCTAGGCAAAACACTGGTTGAGGCGACAAGCACTGTAGTTCTTCCCGTCAGCACGGCGACGGCAACCTTCACGGTCGTAGTTCATAATACTGAACCCCGAGCAGTTTCGCAGTCAGTCACGGTCAATGAAGATGAACCTACGGAAATCAAACTGCAGGGAAGCGACCCGGACGGCGACAGCATTTCATTCTCGATAATGAGCGAACCTGAGTTCGGATTGCTTGCGCAGGTAAATCCCGATACGGGTACCGTCGTTTACGCCCCTGACTCGGACTTTACCGGCAGGGACGGGTTTACTTTCCTGGTGAATGACGGACGCGCCGACAGCAACACCGCCACTGTTTCAATAAGTGTCGTCCCTGTCAACGATGCGCCGAAATTCGATGATATGACGATTGATTCTAGGGAGGACACACGCATAATGATATCCCTGATTGCCGACGATACAGACTCCAGCAGGGTTTCATTCTCTGTGGAGCAAGGACCAGAGCACGGGAGCTTGGGCTCGATAAGTTCGACGGGGCGCTATTCTGCAGAGGCGTTGTATTCTCCAGAGATTAACTACAATGGCGAGGACAGTTTCTGGATTAACGCAGTGGATGAGGAAGGCGCTAGCCATATTGCCAAGGTTAGCCT
>CAZNOV010000045.1:0-2361 GCA_964574725.1 uncultured Nitrososphaera sp.
AAGGGGAACGTGAGCTGGGTTTAGACCGTCGTGAGACAGGTCGGTCTCTGCCTGACAGGGGCGCGGTTGTCTGAGGGGAAGTTGCCCCTAGTACGAGAGGAACAGGGCAGCGCAGCCTCTGGTTTATCAGCTGTCCGACAGGGCACGCTGAGCAGCTAAGCTGCTTAGGATAAGTCCTGAAAGCATCTAAGGACGAAGCCTTTCCCGAGAAAAGACAGCCTTCCGCAAGGAGAAGGGCGGCTATAGAAGATAGCGTTGATGGGATGGAGGTGTAAGCACCAAGCTTCGGCGAGGTGTTCAGCCTGCCATTCCCAATAGCCCAACGCACTATACTGGGATTGCCTGTGCCACCTAATCGGTGGTATGCCACTGAAAAGGTGGCGACGGGCGCACCGTGAAGTTGCGGCTCCCGGAAACGCGCAAGGAACTACCGTTGCTGTGATCCTTTGGACGACGGCCGCGTCATTTTTTTATCAGCTCAATTCGACGAAGCATTAAATCAGGGTTGCTAAATCCCAAGAAAGGACGATGTCGATAGTTTGCGTATCTCACAAAGAAGATGCCGACGGCATATGCTCTGGCGCCATCATCAAGGCAGCGGTTGATCCATCCAAAATAGTACTTGTTGACTATTCTGACCTTATCGTAAAGCTGGAGAAGGTTGTCGCGTCTTCCGGCAAGATTGAACAGCTATTTGTATGCGATCTAGGCCTGTCGAAAAAGAATGAGCAAAAATTTGTTCAGCTTTTAGAATCGATCTCCTCGACTGGTGCGGAAGTCACATACATCGACCACCACGATATCAGCAAGGAAACTGTACAGGCGCTGAAGAAGGCAGGGGTGGTGCTGGTTCACACTACCGACGAGTGCACAAGTGTGCAGGCGTACAGCAGGTACAAGAAAAAGCTCCCTGCACACGCGGCATTTCTTGCTGCCATGGGAGCGCTGACAGACTATATGGAAACCAGGCCGATTGCGTCGGAGATCATCCCGAGGTTCGACAGGCAGTTTCTGATGCTAGAGTCCACGTCACTTTCCTACATGATTTCTGCAAACCAGCACGACGATGAGTTTCTGCTCAGGACGGTTGATACCCTTGGGAAGATGAAGTATCCTCACGATGTAAAGGGTGGCTTTGAGCACGCAGAGAAATATGCCAAGAGTGTTGCGCGCGCAGTGGAGACCATACAGGATTCGATCGTAACCCTGGACAATATTGCCCATGCGCCGAGCACCGTGGAGCTGTCGTCGAGCATGGTCGTGAATTTCGTGCTCGGTTCTTCGCAAAAGCCGGTTGCCATGGTATACAAGCTGAAAGATGACATCAAGTCCTACATATTTTCAATACGCGGATCTGCTGAATGCAAGACGCATCTTGGCAGGCTCGTCAACGATGTCGCTTCGGGGCTTGGCGGGAGCGGAGGAGGCCACGACAGGGCCTGCGGCGCCGTGATCCCAAAGGACAAGCTAGAGGAGTTTATCGGGACCCTCGACAGGAAGCTGGGCTAGCTTATTTCCGCAACGAATTCGACTTCGACCGCGCTGTCAAGAGGCAGGCTGCCGACCCCGACCGCCGCCCTTGCATGCTTGCCCCTGTCGCCAAAAATCTGTACCAGCAGGTCCGAGGATCCGTTGATCACCTTGGGATGATCCGTAAAGGATGGATCACAGTTGACATACCCTGTGACCTTGACGAACCGGGAGATCCTGTCCAAATCTCCAAGCGCCAGCTTTAGTTGCGAAAGGGCGTTTATCGTGCAAAGCCTAGCAGCCTGTTGAGCCGATTCTAGATTCAGGTCCTTTCCCACCTTCCCCGCAAACTTTACCTGCCCTCCCTCTACTGGGATCTGCCCTGCCACAAAAGCAAGGCTGCCTGATATCACGACCGGAATGTACGAGCCTGCGGAAGCCGGAGGAGCGGGCAGCGTAATACCAAGAGAAGAGAGCCTCTGCTCTATCATCTCCCCCTGATTCCATCATGATGCTATTTATCTTGTCGCAAAATGCGAAAATTTTTAAAAAGCATCATTCAAGGATCCTGTGGACATGTGCGCCCACCACGAAGCAAGCGAAGGCGGATACTACGGCCGCAACATGAAGATAGTTGCGTGGTCAATTCTGGTGATGGGCATATCTCTTGCACTTGTAATCGTCTTGTGGGTATGGTTCGGTCACATCGGACCCAGGTTTTCTGACGAGGTCCTGCTTGATCAGCAAAGAACATTGAGGGAGCAGTACGGCCTTCCTCCCGCGCCTGTGGTTACTGAGGAAGAGGCGCAGATTCCGCCGTCGCTTAGGGGCAAGTAGTCAATCCTCGTCTATCATTTCTATCTTGTCGACATATTGTAGACATTCACACCC
>CAZNOV010000045.1:2461-5094 GCA_964574725.1 uncultured Nitrososphaera sp.
TACGAGCGCAAGACACCAAAATCCAAGCGACTCTATTCACGCGCATCGAAAGTTTTTCCGGGAGGAGTCAACCACAACATACGGTACTTCTCTCCTTATCCGTTCTTCGTCGCTTCTTCAAAGGGCAAGCACCTTCGTGACGTCGATGGCAACAGGTATACCGACTACTGGATGGGGCACTGGGCGCTGATCTTGGGCCATTCGCCGAGAGCCGTGACAGAAGTGCTCGCCGATCAGGTTCGCAATGGTACCCTTTACGGCACGGTAAACCAGGTAAGCGTCGAGCTAGCAGAGACGATTCAAAGGCTGATGCCGGCGGCTGAAATGATACGGTTCAGCAGCACCGGATCCGAGGCCACGATGTATGCCGTCAGGCTGGCCAGAGCAAGGACGGGCAGGCGGGTCATTGCTAAGGCGATCGGAGGATGGCACGGGTTTAACACCACGCTGATGCAGACGGTGAACTACCCCTTTGAGTCCGAGGAAGGTCCAGGGCTCGTTCAGGACGAAGGTCAGTATGTCGAGTCAATTCCGTTTAACGACCTTGACGCTTCGCTGAAGGTACTTGAATCCATAAAGGATGATCTTGCGTGCATAATTATCGAGCCTGTGCTCGGTGGCGCAGGGTGCATACCACCTGAAGAAGGCTATCTCCTCGGGCTGCAGGAATTTGCGAAGATGAACGGAAGCCTGTTTATCCTGGATGAAATTGTCACTGGCTTCAGGTTGTCGCTTCACGGCGCAGCGAGCATCTACAACCTAGAGCCTGACCTCTTTACACTCGGCAAGATAGCAGGCGGAGGGCTTCCGATCGGAATATTGTGCGGGAGCAGGGAAATCATGTCGCTTGCCGATCCCGTTGCGATACCGGACAAGGAAGCTCGCTGCGCTGTAGGTGGAGGGACATTTTCTGCCAACCCGCTGACCATGTCGGCAGGCCTTGCCACTCTGAATTTCCTCAGAAAGAACTCGAGCACGTACGCAAGAATAGACAAGCTCGGGGACATGGCAAGGACAGGCCTTGCGAAAATCTTCGCCGAGGAAAACGTTCCCTGCAGCGTGACTGGCACTGGCTCGCTCTTCCTAACACACTTTGGTATCAACGAGATCAAAGACGCGACAGGCGTGGCGACGTCAGATCAGGGAATGCTGGTCAGATATCATCTGGCGTTGATGGCGGACCATGGCATATTCTTTTTGCCCACAAAAATGGGGGCAATTTCGCACTCACACAGAGATAGCGACGTGCGATTGCTTCTGTCAGCCACAGAAGAAATTGTGCAGTCAGGACTGCTCACGCGCTAGTTGCTTTAAGAGCAGCTTAAGGAAGGTCATTCCGCCATTTCATGATGCATCGACCGTATCGCGTGCTTTCATTTGAAATCTCCAGGACCCGCGTCGCGTCACAGTTACACCAACACTTAAAAAGCGGATTGGGAGAATTCAACGCTCGTAGATGGCTGCCCGGAAAAATACATCGCGCAAGAAAAGATTGATGAAGCGCACCCGGCAGAATAGGCCGGTGCCAGCATGGGTGGTCATACGGACTAGCAGAAAGGTGCGGACCAACCCGAAACGGAGGTTTTGGCGCAGGTCTGACGTGAACGTGGGTTGACAAGAAATGGCTGCTGAAGGAAATCTAGACCGCGTTTACACTATTGATCTGGGCAAGGCATGGCTGACCCCGCAGTACAAGCGTACCGACCGGGTCGTGAACATGATTAGAGAGTTCGCCAGCAAGCACATGAAAAGCGACGAGATAAAGCTTGACCAGGACCTCAACAGGCAGATATGGTCCAGGGGCAAGACAAACCCGCCCAGAAAGGTGAGGGTTAAGATGGTCAAGGATGAGGACGGCGCAGTAACGATTTCCCTGTATGAAGACCTTCCCGCGCCAGCCGAAAAGCCTGCTGAAGTGGAGCAGCCCGCGCCAGCTGAAGAGCCTGCTACAACCGCAGCCGCTGAAGAACCCGCCGCTGCCGAAGCTGCTAAAGAGCCTGCCCCAGCTGAAGAGAAGCAAGAAGCCAAAGCAGAATCGCCTGACAAATGATCGAAGTGTGCCCCGTCTGTTACAAGTTTCTTTTGTCGGTTTATGACAAGAAAAAGATGAAGGAAGTCAGGATCGCTGAAGCAGGCAGCACCTGCAAGAGCATGTACCACAAGAAACTTGTAGACCACTAATCTTGGCGTCAGCATCTGAAAACTATTGCAGTCACATTGTCAAGTGTTTCTCTGCGGAGGGCGTCTTCCACAAGTTCTTGAGCGCCGGCACCTGCAAGGACGAGTTTTGCCAGCCCTTCCGCTTCGATTATCATCTCGTGATGTGCTGGGTCCAGAAGACCATCCGATCCTACGATTATTGCATCTCCTGTGCCGATGGCCAGCTCGTACGTCTCTGGAATTCTTCCCAGCACTTCTCCCATCGCGTAGAATCCGATGTCCCTTGTCATTTGAAGACCGAAATCTTTTGATTTGTTATGGATGTAACCATCAATAAAGAGTCCGCCCCTCTCTTCGGCTGCCTTTCTTTCTTCTTCGTTGGATCTCGCGTTGTGTTCAGGTGAGATGTGCACGCTTCCATCCCGTTTTGCAAGGATTACCGGAGAGTCGCCTATTATCCCAATGTAGGCCTT
>CAZNOV010000045.1:5194-9751 GCA_964574725.1 uncultured Nitrososphaera sp.
GCTGATGATACTCTGTCGGGCATTGGCAATATAGTCAGGGATTGTTTCTTAAGGCTTGCTTTAAAGGACCAGTCAGCCAAGCTCACGTACTGAAGTCCGATAATTCTCAGGTCTTTGGAAACTGGCATATGCTGCACTTTTCGTACTTCCCACCATCCAGATGGTCGAAATGGATCCCGCATGACCTGCAGGTATGGTGGATGTCCTGGTAACCATCCGAAGCCGCAAAGCTGTTGCTGTCCAGCTCTCGACTCTTGCAGCCAATGCACCGGCACCCGCAGGTTATCATGAAATGAAAACTGCAGAAGGTTGTTTTAACTCATTCCATGCTTGGAATTGCGAGCTCTATATCAGGGGCCGAGTCGGGTTCGTCCCAGTCAAGGACGTTTTCTCGGGGAATGATGTCGCCAAGCGGGTCATACCTGTCAAATATCGTTGTCTGCGGGGCAGAGGCTACCAGGTGAACCCTGATGCCATCGGAAGATGCGACGGATGACATCGCCACTTCTATAGCGCCTTCCTCCTTGAACATCCCCTGAACATAACCAGCAAGTCTACCCAAATCGCCCACGGGCACCTTGTCGCCGCCCATGACGTAGACCATCGCCCTTCGGATTGCTGCGGTGTCAGGAACGTCCTTGTAGAGCATCGCGACGGTGTCTCTGAGAGACGACTCAGAGTCAGAACCTGACCTGCTCGTGCACAGAACATTAATTTCCGGCCTGACACCTCCTTTTGAAATTGAGGCAATTACTTCAACAATCGCGCTGTTGGTGATCTTGTAGCACTCTGTCTGAGAGAGTTCAGGGTTATTGTCTAGGAATGCGTCATTGTCCATGACTATGATCGAGTCTGATGTCTCGCGAATTCTCCTCAGCGCCGTACCGGCATTGAAGATCCGGTCTTTTTCGAATTTGAAGGGCATGATAGCGACCGAGATGACAGTCGCGCCAGATTCTCTTGCAAGCTTGCTGACAATGGGGGCAATCGCGCTTCCAGCCCGACCCGCGAGATTCGAGATTATTACTATCGTGTGGTAGCCAGCGACTGCCGCCTTGATTGCGTCGCTACGAAGCTGTGCAAATGAGCGCAACTTGTAGCTCGACGGATTGACCCATTGCCCAGAATCGACCAGAACACGCGTCTCACTATAGTCGGCCAGATCGTTCTTGTCGTTGCTTATCAAAATGCTCTTGCATTCAGCAACCGCGCTTGCACTTTTGGTGATCTTGCTGCCGGCGCCGCCGATGCCAACCAGCAGTATTGGACTCTTCAATAAAAGATCGTTCAACGTTGCCCCCGAGCTCCCCGCCACAGAATACAATCGTCAAGTTAAAAAGCTTTAGTAATCAAACAGAAGTAATGCTTGACGTAACAAAGTTGAGCTACACTATGCAACCGCTCTGGCCCTTAGTGAAAATTTGGAAAAATCGTAGACTTTGACGCGTATGTTATCACCGAGCAAAATCTGATTGTTGCCCGGAATCATGACTGGCTTGTACGCGTAGTTCCTTCCCTGTGCGGTTTCCTTTCTGATTTCGTCTATCGTTATTTCGCCCCCCCAGCCCTGCCAAAGGGAATTGCGTTTTGCCGCGATTTGTCTGGCCAGAGCGTGCAGACGCTCCGATCTCGACTTTGCGACTTGAGAGCTGATTCGCTGTTTCTTCCATCTTGCAGACTCTGTCCCCGGCCGAGCGGCGTAGCGAGATATGTTGACCGTATCGGGCTCGGTATCGGAGATAAGTTTGAGTGTTGCATCAAAGTCCTCCTCGCTCTCCGATGGGAATCCTACAATCATGTCTGTAGAAATTGTCATTTCTGGAATTCTTTTCCTCAGGAACTGTACCGAATCGAGAAAGATTTTCGATGTATGACCTCGCTTCATTTTTCTCAGGATCTTGTCGCTTCCACTTTCCACCGGAAGGTGAAGGAACTTGAAGAGCTTCTCATTATGGCGAAAGAGATCTGCAAGCCGGTCCAGCATTGCCGGCAGATACATTGGATTCATCATTCCCACACGAATCCTGAATGAGCCCTCGATCGAGCAGCATGCCTGCAGGAGCTCTGGCAGGTCAGAGTCGATATCTCTTCCATAACAGCCGTTGTCCGTCGAGGTAAGCCAGACTTCTTTGCATCCGTCTTCGACGTCGGACCTGATCTGCCTCGTGATGTCGCCAATTCGGTAGCTCTTGAGCCAGCCTTTTGCGAGCTTTGTCTGGCAGAAGGTACATTCGGAAAGACAGCCGCTCGCTATCTCGACAATGCTCACAACCGGATTGACTCTTACACGGTTGATGTTGATCTTGTCCACGGGAGAATCCTCGAGTGCCACAAGTCTGGAGCCTGACAGAGCTGATGATGCGACTTCCGCAATCCTGTCGATGGAGTGGGGACCGACAAGGCTTGCCGTGGGGCTTACCGCCTCGACTCTTGCCCTCTCTGCCTTTGGCAGGCAACCCGCAACAACGAGTGGTCTGCCTGACTCTGCCAGTGACTTTATTCTGCTTAGCATTCTGTGCTCAGTCGCATCCTTGACAGTGCAAGTTACAATGATGCTGAGTGCGGCTTCACCTGGGCTTCTCGCGATGTGATATCCCGCGCTCCTTAGAGTCCCGGATATCATTTCAGAATCGGCCACGCTTGCTGAACAGCCGTATGCTTCAACCCAGACTTTTTTCTTCCCCCTATCCTTGGCCGGTCTCTCTAGGAGCGGGATCGACTCGATAAGATTAGCTCCAAGGGGCCTCACATGCATGGCAACCCGGCAGATCAATTCCTTGACTTAAAAGTCATCCTGTTTCGGGTTTTGGCTCCAAGCACTTCATCTGCTGGAAGATGCTATCCTCCGGAACCTCTCACATTTTGTGTCCACAATTCAGAGAGTACGGAAACATAAGTAGCGACTAGTTCGCCAGACTCCATGCTTTCCCTGTTTTTCTCTAGGTCATTGCCGAAAGCCATCATTAGTGATTTTGGAATGTTCAGATGTTCACTCATGTAGATCAAAAGCGAAAAATACATCAACTTCATTACCTGCTCGGTCCCGGCATCTCTGTCGATCTTCATGTCTGACATGACGTTTGAGACGACAAGTGAGAACTGCGGCGAAAGCAGAGCCTTTTCGCCTGCGATCCGGAGAGCTCCCATCTGGATCAGGTCCTCGATTGCTGCGGCCATTTTCTCCGTCCTCAGATGACTGTCCTCAGCCATTATGCCACTTGTGGAAGCCAAGGCTATTTTAGATTGCGCATTATTGCCTTGTAAGATTCAACCATTTCCGGATCGACGACTCCCTGCACGACATGCGGCCTGCCATCCGAAAGGCGCATATCCATCGCAACGGCGCTGTAGGGGATGTCGAATAACTCAATGATTCCCTGGTCTTCTGTCTCGAAGGACTTTGAGTATTTTCCAGATTCGCAGGAGAATCCACAGATCTTGCTGACCCGCCTGTGGCCTGAGCCCGCTGCCCTTCCTCCCGCTGAACCGCGTGACTCCTCAACCAAGAGAACAAAAATTTCATTCGCTGCCTGCACGTTGTCGAGGTAGATGTCGTTTCGCGAAACTACGAGCTTTCGCTGCGGAAGCAGAAGAATTTCCTCTATCGACTCCGGCATGCTAGCCCATACGAACTTTCATTGATAATATTACTTGTTGGGTCTGAAAACAAAGTGGATTCCTAGGCGGCGGGCTCAGCGCAAGTCCTCAACGTTCCATTGCTTCCGCGCCTTGTTTCGTAACAGCCTCTTTACGGACCAAGGAAGACCGAATGAAATCGGCACCACAAAGAACAGGAAGTAGAACCCGTAGAATGCCAGCACAATTGCTGCAACAGCGGCAGCTGCAGAGGCTGCAATGAGGATGACGGCCAGCCGCTTTTTTGACTTGTCTCCGTCTCTGCTGTACATCGATGGATTTATCGCAGAATTCTCTTATAAACTCGCGGAGTAGGCGCGGCACAAAAGCTCCGGCGAAAATCTCGCGAGCTCGTTTCAGGAAGGAAAACATGCGTAAACATAAATAATTCGGCAGCGATGGTTTATCGCATTGCGTTCTATTGGAGACAGGTTTTGGCAGCTAAAGGAATCAGCGAAGTGGTCACTCGATATGAACGAACGTAGACAGGCGATCGAGGAGCTCGCAGGAAGCTATGGCAAGGAAGCATTGCAGGCGATACTCGAGATAAAGGACGTGACGGCGTACGATGAGATAAAAAAGGCGTGCGCTGAGGCGATCACGTCGGCCAAGAACGCCAGCGAGAATGCTCCGCGCCGAATGAAGAGAGCCAGACCGGCCGGAAAACGTGGAA
This sequence comes from uncultured Nitrososphaera sp., assembly GCA_964574725.1. GTDB lineage: Archaea > Thermoproteota > Nitrososphaeria > Nitrososphaerales > Nitrososphaeraceae > Nitrososphaera. The sequence continues at coordinate 9,504 of CAZNOV010000045.1, forward strand.
AGAGCAGGAAAAACAGGAAAAAGTGATGAACATCACTTTCCCGGACCAGGGTCATCGGTCCCCGACTGATTGCGATTCGCAATAGATATAATGTCTTGTTGATGAATCTTATTCATGGTCAAGACAGCTTCATCGCCCCAGGTTCTGACAACGGGAAGCAATGCTCCGGCGTTCAAGCTAAAGGGCGTCGACGGCAGCATGCATTCGCTCCAAGATTACAAAAGCAGGACAACGCTTGTCGTCTTTAT
>CAZNOV010000046.1:0-9595 GCA_964574725.1 uncultured Nitrososphaera sp.
CCTGTTGAAGGCTACTCACGCAACGTAGACGTTGCGTTCGTTGGCTGGATGGAGCCGGGGCAGGACTTCCGGAGCTCGGTTGCGCACCTGGCAAGGTGCGTTATCACTACGTTTGATGCGGGCGGCCAGTGTGGAATAAACGGGGGATGCGAATACGAGGAATTTGGATATCAGCGGATAGGTTGGTGGAGGACTCCCTCGTGGATTGACGTGAATACCGAGCTAATGAACAGATACTACACGCCGAATCTTGCCGCAGAAAAGAAGGAAGAGCTGGCAAAGCTCAGGTCCGCCCACAACTTTTGGTACGTCTACACCAAGCCAGAGCATGCCGCAAGTGCTAGGGCCGGACTAAGGACGGCGCTTGAGAGTGAGGATCCCGGCGACAGATTCGATTTTGAATCTGTCCTGGATGAATGCGGCTTTGGGTACTTGGAAGAACTCTCCTCGCTTGCAAGGGGCAGTCGGCTCTGGGAAGTGAATTTCGATTAATGCCCTTCAACATAGCAGACCTGCAGAAAGCGAAAGAAGCGCTCGGCCAGTTCCGCGCGGGCGCGGTCTCCCCCCATCACGAGCGTTACAGCTTTCCGTTCTTCAATGGATCTTATTTTGTGTACCGCAAGGTCGATGTCATGCGGCTTGCCGCGATTGCCAAGTCGATCTCAAACACCCCCAGCTATTTGGACGTGGGCTGCGGCTATGGAGACTTTCTGGCGCATGTCAGGGAATTCATTCCAAAGGCAGAGGGCATCGAAAAGGATGGCGGAATATTCTACGCCCTTGGAATAGCCAAGCCGGAATTCATTACAATCGCCGACGCGCATTGGATCGACAGGATGTACGACCTCGTATTCGTTGGCTGGATGGAGCCGGGGCAGGACTTCCGCGACCCGGTCGCGCATTGCTCCGACGTCATAGTGACCACTCTGGATCAGGGAATCAGCCTTGCCGCAGAATTTGACGGCCATGGATTTGACCGCGTTGCATGGTGGAGGACGCCGTCATGGGAGGATGTCAACATCGAGATAATGAACAGGCACTATACGAAGATCCCGGAAGCAAGGCGCGCCGAGCTGCACAGGATGCGTGGCGCGCACAACCTCTGGTACGTCTACGCAAGGCCAGAGAAAAAAGAGCTCGTCAGGAAAGCGATCAGGGCACAGACTGAAAAAGAATCTGCCTCCGGCCGCTACGACTTTGAACAGGTTCTCGATGAATGCGGATATCAGTACCTGCAAAGGCTGGAAAACCCGGCCGCGCCTGAGCCACTGTGGGAAGTCCGGTACGATTAGGAAGCTTTAAAGCAGATACGACTTGAGTTTTGGCAGTAAGAAGATTTGAAAGTGAAGGTTTTGGGGGCGGCCAAGGAAGTCGGCCGCTCGGCGTTTCTTGTTAACTGCAACAGCACTAACATCCTGATGGACTACGGCGTGCTCTTGAGGAGGGAGCCGATATTTCCCATGCACGTCAAGCCAAAGGAGGTGGACGCGGTTGTCATCACCCATGCCCACCTTGATCACTCTGGCTTTGTTCCTTCTCTTTATCTGTCTGGCTCCACAGACGTTCAGGCGCTTGCGACGCTGCCAACTTTTGAGCTGACCGAGCTGCTGATTGAGGACATGATAAAGCTCTCCGGCTTTTATCTCCCGTTCGAGTACATCGACGTCCTGACGATGCTCAAGAGTTCCAAGAACATGCAGTACAGGGAGCCCCACATGGTAAACGACGCAAAGATCACTCTACACGAGTCCGGCCACGTGGTTGGCGGAGCAACCGTAGTCGTAGAGCACGAGGGAAAGAAGATCTTTTACACGGGAGACATTAACACAAGAGGATCAAAGCTGCTCCGGCCTGCCGACCTTGACTTTGGCGAAATAGACATGATGATAATCGAGAGTACATACTCGCAGACGGAGCAGACCCCACGGGAGGAATCAGAGCGCGAATTGATCGAGTTTGCTTACGACGTAATAGAGCGTGGGGGCACACTCTTTATCCCGTCCTTTTCGGTAGAGCGGGCCCAGGAAATTGCCTGCGTGCTAAAAGCCTACGATTTCAAGCACAAGGTGGTGATGGACGGGATGGCGCTCAAGGCCAACCAGATAATGAGCCGGCATCCTACATTTCTGCGCGACGCCGAAATGTTCCGCCGGGCTATTGGCGAGGCAGAATGGATACAGGGCTGGGCCAGGAGGCGCAAGGTGGCGAGCGAGCCGTGCGTAATAATCTCGCCCGCCGGCATGCTCGTCGGAGGCTCTGCAGTGCACTACACGCAGGCTGTTGCAGGAAGCGACAAGAACGGCATCGCGATGGTGTCGTACCAAGGAGAGGGGACTCCCGGAAGGATGCTGCTGGAAAAGAAAGTCGCAAACTTTGACGGCAAGATGAGGAAGTGCTACGCCGACGTCAAGCGCTTTGAATTCTCCGGCCACAACAGCCGCAGCGAGCTGTTCGAGATCCTCGACAGGATCAAGGGCAGCCCAAAGGTGCTCGCGGTGCACGGCGACGGGCCGTCCTGCGTCAGATTCGCCGAGGAGATCAGGGAAAAATACGGCTTTGACGCGCGTGCGCCGGACCAGGGAGAGACCGTGGAAGTATAGTGATAGTGAAAAACACCGATCCGTACAAGATGAAAAAATGCGTGTCGTGCAAGCGCGACATTGCGCTTAACGAAAAATACTTTACGTACCCGCTATCGCTCCAGCAGATATGCCTTGCCTGCGCGGAAAAAGAGATCCCAAAGACAATTGAATTGCTCCAGAAGGATCTTGAAAAGATAAGGCAGGCCTAAACTGTCGCGCCGGTCGCAGCCTGCGGCATTCCCGTGGGGGCGTTTTCCACCGCGCGCACCTTGCTGCCAGGGTTGATGTAGGTGTAGCCGCTCTTGGTGACCACCTTGCCGTGAACAGTTCCAAATATCTCGACATCTCCTTGCTCGTTGACGCAGTTGCCCCTGACGATCCCCAGCATCCTGCACGTGCCAGAGCGCACCAGGAGGTTGCCGAGAATCTTGCCCTTGAATTCCAGGTGCCCCCCGTTGAGTATGACGTCCCCGAGCACTTCTCCCAGCATCAGCGTGTCTTCAAATATCGTCACTGAGCCGACGCGCTTGCCGTCGAGTATGTTCATTAGCTAGCAGTCTTGACTCCAGAGGGTCTCATTAGCCCCTGAGTACATTAAGATGCACAAACGAGTGAAATATTTGCCAGCTATCCGGTGGATATTTTTTCGCGTCTGACGCAGACGCTTCTGCCTTTGTGATCCATCAGCTCGACAGAATGACTCTCAAGCAGCTTTCTCCTGAGCTCGTCAGCCTCTTTGAATTGCTTTTCGGTACGGAGCCTGTCGCGCTCTGCCGCGAGCTCTTCAATTTCCTTTCTCTCAGAGGGTTCCGCCTCCGAGAGCTGAAGACCCAGAACGCCCATCATTCGCTGCAGCGCGGGCAGTGTCGTGGCACCCATTTTCCTAGTCAGCCTGTCGGACCCGGCGTACTGGTTTAGCCTTGTCACGAACTTCATGAGTTCTGTAAGAGCAAGCGACGTATTCATGTCGTCTTCCATGGCCGCCTCAAAAGCCTTTTCCGCTTCGTCGCTTAACCTTGCCACATCCTCCGCTTCACCTCCAGCCTCAGGCGCAGAACGCAGCTCGTACGCGCAGGTCTCTATCTGGCGCCAGCGCTGCGCTGACTCTTTTAGGAGCTCATCCGTGTAGTCCAGGGGCTTGGTGTAATGGACGGAGAGGCTGTAGAGGCGGAGCGTGTTCATGCCCCAGCTCTTCAGGGCCTGCTGGATTGTCACAATGTTGCCCAGGGACTTGCTCATCTTTTGGGAGTCGATCGTGACCATGCCGGAATGGACCCATATCTTCGCGAACTCTTTGCCTGTATACGACTCTGACTGGGCTATCTCATTTTCATGATGAGGGAACACAAGGTCGTGGCCGCCGCCGTGTATCTCAAACGTGTTGCCTAGGTACTTTAGCGCCATGGCCGAGCACTCGATGTGCCATCCAGGACGGCCGGCGCCCCATGGGCTCTCCCACTTTGGATCCTCGGAGGAGAACTTCCATAGCGCAAAGTCGAGAGGATCCTCCTTCGCAGGGTCGATTTCGATCCTTGCGCCAGCCTCAAGTTCTTCGACCGGCTTTCTCGAAAGCCTGCCGTAGCTTGGAAATGACTTGACTCGAAAGTAGACGCCGTTGAGCGTCAGGTATGCGTGGCCCTTCTGAATCAGGTCCTGGATCAGCTCTATCATTTCCTTGATGTGCTCTGTCGCCTTTGGGTGGCGATCCGCCAAGAGCACGTTCAGGCTGCCAAAATCCCGGTAGTAGCTTTCTGTGTACTTTGTGGCTATCTCCTCCGCCTTTTTTCCCTCGGCCTTTGCCCTGTAGATTATCTTGTCGTCAACGTCGGTAAAGTTCTGCACAAACATTACTCTGTAGCCCTTTGAAATCAGGAACCGGCGTAGCACGTCAAAGACGATTACTGTCCTCGCGTGGCCGATGTGCGACTCGTCATAGACGGTGACCCCGCACACGTACATCCTGACAGACTTGTCTTCCGGCCTGAGCTCGTCAACTTGCCGGCTTAGAGTGTTGTAAAGCCTCAATGCGGAAGCCGCTATCAGAACAGGCTGCCCTGCTTTTTACTTTGCCTGCCTACAGGTCGATGTAAATGTCGTTTCCCTTGACATCCACTTTGTAGGTCGCAAGCCTTACCCCTTCAAGGTAATCCAGCAATTCGCCAGTCCTGATGTTGTAGTGCCACGAATGCAACGGGCACTCGACCACTTCGCCGTCGATCTTCCCAGGCGCTAGCGAGCCGTCCTGGTGCCGGCACTGGGCTTCGATGGCATAGTATCTGCCGTTTGCGTTAAAGAGGGCGACCCTGGTGCCGTTGATGTTCAGCTCCTTGCCGCCGTTTTCCTTTATCTCTGCCCGCTGCGCCACTTTTACAAACGTCAATTCCGACAATTCGCGTGAACAATTTGGTTATTAATTGCTTATGTAGAGCTTGCTTCCGCCACATCTAAATATCGCCACCAGCGCTATATCGTCGATATTCTGGCATGGCGGCGTCGAACAAGATCATGGCCATATTTGTGGTCGCCTTCATCACGTTCGGCGTGGGCATGGCAATCTATGGCTACGACCAGGCCATCTACCCTGTCGACACTGCCCTTGGCTACCTGGCAAGGGCCGAGACCGCGCAGACTCCGGAAGCGCTGGCGGGCTATGTGGCAAAGGCGCAGCGGGCGCTGCCGGTGAGCGGAAACCCCGTCTGGTCGTTTCCAACAGCAAGAACAGACATGGCGTTGATTCAGTCGGAGCTAGACAGGATCATGTCCAGAGCCAATTCCGTGTCGTCCATGGAGATCTATAGCACCGAGTACAACACGGGCATGGCAGACATGCACGCGTCTCTCAGGGCGATTCAGGAAGACCTTATCGAATCGCTGCCGTACCTCTATGTCAGCTTTACAAACGTCATCTTTGCGTCTGTATGGATCGGAGTGATTCTGCTGTTCTTCCTCATAATGAGAAGGGGAAGGGAAAAGTTCCGGGAAGAATACGAGAACCAGTAGCTTTATTTCATCTTTCATTTTCAGTTCAGTCAAAGCATGCCGGGCAGGATTGCTGATGCAAAGCTTGCTGGGAAGGGCGAGCTCAGGCATCAGTGGGCGGCCGCGCGAATGGGAATAATTGGAAAAATTGTGGCCAAGCACAAAAAGTCCCGACCCCTTGCCGGCCTGCGCTTGGGCTTTTGCCTGCACGTCACAAAAGAGACGTCGGTGCTGGTGATGGCCGCGCAGGCTCTAGGTGCCAGAGTGGCAATATGCTCTGCCAATCCCCTGTCGGCCCGAGACGACATCGCGGCGTTTCTGCACAGCCGCGGCGCCAGCGTGTACGCATGGCGGGGCGAGACAAAGGCAGAGTATGAGCAGTGCATACGCGACGTGATCCGGTCCAGGCCAGAAATTGTGACGGACGACGGCGGCGACCTGCACATCGCCGCTCACAAATCAAGAGCAAGGCACATCGTGGGCGGCACAGAAGAAACCACGACGGGCGTCAAGCGCCTCGCTGCTCTCGAGCGCGCCGGCAGGCTTGCATACCCTGTCATTGCCGTCAATGAAGCTCGCACCAAGCACCTCTTTGATAACAGGCACGGAACGGGGCAGAGCGCGATCGACGGCATCTTGCGCTCCACTTCAGTGTTATTCTCCGGCAAGCATGTAGTTGTCTGCGGCTACGGGTGGGTTGGAAAGGGAGTCGCATCGAGGGCAAGAGGCATGGGAGCAGCTGTGTCGGTGACGGAGGTCGACCCTGTCAGGGCACTGGAGGCCAAGATGGATGGGTTTGCGGTAACGAGGCTTTCGGAAGCCGCGCCCCACGGCGACATTTTTATCGCGTGCACCGGCCAGACGGGCGTCATTCGAAAAGAGCATTTCAAGAAAATGAAGAGCGGAGCCATCCTGGCAAATGCCGGCCACTTTGACGTCGAGATAGACAAGAATTACCTTTATGGCGTCGGCCGGCCCGAACAAGTAAAGCCAAATGTCGAGAGGGTACACGTCGATGGCAAAAAGCTGTACCTTCTGACCAAGGGAAGGGTGGTCAACCTTGTGGCAGCGGAGGGCAACCCGCCAGAAGTCATGGCGATGTCTTTTGCAAACCAGCTCCTTTCAATCCTGCATTTGGCAAAAAATCACGGCAAGATGGAGATCGGGATGCACCGAGTTCCCGAAAAGATTGACTCTGAGGTCGCGCGGTACGCGCTTGACGCGATGAATGTAAGGATAGACGAGCTGACAAAAGAACAGAGACGATACCAGCAATCTCCTAGTTAGGTTAAAATCTAGAGGGTTGATTGGAACTTTGGTGCCGGACAGAAGCGACAGCAGCGCAATTATCACCAGCGCGCTGCCCTACGCAAATGGCGAGATTCACCTGGGCCACATCGCGTCGACCTACCTGCCGGCCGACATCTTCACTAGGTTCTCAAGGCTCAACGGGGTTGAGGCCTATCATATCTGTGCCTCTGACGATTTCGGAACGCCGATTTTGATAAAAGCCGAGAAGGAAAAAAAGACTCCCGAAGATTACGTCGCATACTGGAACAGTCGCGACCTTGAAGATTTTAACTCGCTTGGAGTTTCGTTTGACTTTTTCTACAAGACGAGCTCCAAAGAAAACGTCAAGTTCGTCCAGGAGGTTTTTGAAAAGCTATCAAAGAACGGACACATCTACGACCAGAGCGTCATTCAGTTCTACTGCACCTTTGACGAAAAGTTTCTGCCGGATAGATACGTCATCGGCAAGTGCCCTTATTGCGGCGCGCAGGACCAGTACTCCGACCTCTGTGAAAGTTGCGGCCGAGTGCCTGACCAGATACTGGAACCAAAGTGCGCGATCTGCGGAAGGCCGCCGATAAGGAAGGAAAGCAAGCACTACTTTTTCAGACTCTCAAGGTTTGGACAGAGGCTCAGGGACTGGCTCCTGTCGAATGAAAACCTGCAGGCCGATGTCAGGAACTACGTAGTCAACTGGATCGACGAGGGCCTGAAGGACTGGGACATTACCCGCGACCTGTCATGGGGAGTGCCGATTCCGCTGCCGGAAGCTAAGGGAAAGGTTTTCTACGGCTGGTTCGATAACCACCTCTGCTACATATCGTCCCTCATAAAGTTCGTCGAGGAGAAAGGCAGGGACGGCAAGGAATTCTGGAACGAGTCAAAGATCTACCACTTTATCGGCAAGGACATCGTCTATCACCACTTTCTCTTCCTGCCGGCTATGCGACTTGGCATCAACGCCGAGTACAAGCTGCCTGACTACATCCCGACCAGGGGGCACCTCATGCTGCAGAACCAAAAGATATCAAAGAGCAGAAACTGGTACATAGGGCTCAGGGATTTCACTTCCGCGTTCAACCCTGACTATCTGCGGTTTTACATAGCGTCCGTGATCACGTATTCGCAGGCGGATCTGAACTTTGACTTTGACGCGTTCTATGAAAGGATCAACAACGAGCTCATCGCAAACGTGGGCAACTTTGTGAACAGGGCGCTTTCCTTTACGCAGAAAAACTATGCCGGCCAGGTCCCAGAGCACTCGCAGCCCGCAGGCGATAATGTTCGTGAGGAACTCGCAGCGGCGGTAAACGAAGCCGGCCAATTGCTATCCAGAAATGAAATAGACAGGGCACTCAAAAGAATCCTCAAGCACAGCGCATTCATGAACCAGTACTTCCAGGCAAACGCTCCTTGGGCTAACAAGGACACAGCAGCAACAACGCTCTACGTTTCGGTAAACGCCGTGAGATCCCTGGCGATCATGCTCGAGCCCTTCATTCCATTTTCCTGCGAAAAAATCTGGAGCCAGCTCAACCTTGAAGGCAGCATCCACCAGCAGAAATGGGATTCAGCAAAGGACGACCGCGCCGTCAAGCCCGGCCACAGCCTCGGCAGAATAGAGCCAATTTTCCGCAAGATAGAAGCAAAGGAAATAGAGCAGTGGAAAGAAAGGCTAGGCAAGAAATGACCACCCGCCGGGGGCTAATGCTTGGCCGGTTCCAGCCGTTCCACAACGGACACCTTGCGCTGGCAAAGCAGATCCTCAGAGAATGCGACGAACTCGTGATAGTTATCGGCAGCGCGCAGTTCAACTACATTGACAGAGATCCTTTCACGGCCGGCGAGAGGATCTCGATGATCCACGGCGCGCTGTCGGAAGGCGGTGTGGACCTATCAAGGTGCTACATAGTTCCGATCGCAAACGACGACAACAATGCCAGGTGGCTCGCGTACCTCAGGTCGATGATCCCTCCGTTTCAGGTGCTGTACTCCGGCAACGACTTTGTGAAACACCTTGCACATTCTCAGGACGCGCGCATCAGGGTCAGGCGCCCGGATTTTCTGAAAAAAAACCTGCACAATGCCACAAAGATCCGGAACCTCATAGCAACGGGCAAGCAGTGGAAGCACCTGGTACCACCTGCGGTAGCGAAGGAAATCCAGCGAATCAATGGCGTCGAGAGGATCAGGCTGCTGGCATCCACCGGCGCTGACAGCAACCCGCAGAGATGGTGAGCGGTTGGTCAAGGGCCTGAGAGCGTGCCCTGTATGCCCGTCCTGCGGATCAAAAAAGTTCAGGGTGGTAGAGAACTCTAAAAAGCATACGGTAGTGCAATGCCTCTCATGCGCCAAGAGATTGTCGATCTAGTTTAACGTTTTTCGTTCTCTTGTTAGAAGATTTAAGTTATCGTCTTAATCTTGATTTTGCAGTCAGCAAATGCTGCGATGTCCGTCGATCTATATGCGTACATACCACTGCTCAGTATAGTCTTTAGCTCCATGGGCATCTCTTTTGTTTTCAAGGACTTTATCGCTGACCTCTTGGCGAGCATGGTCATCAAGAAGAACAGGGACATCAAGGTCGGAAACAGGATCAAGATACATTCGGGCGGCACGATAACAAAGGGCGACATCATGGACATCGGGATGCTGAGAACCACCGTGATGGAGGTAGGCGACGGTGAAAGGCTACCGTCGGTGCGCACCGGCAGGCTAATCAAGGTGCCAAATTACATGCTCAT
>CAZNOV010000047.1:0-9316 GCA_964574725.1 uncultured Nitrososphaera sp.
CACGTCGAGAACTTTTTCGGCGAACGCTCTCCTAGGGTCTCGATGATTCAGGGAGAACTGACAAAGGTTACTGTCGCAGGCGAGGATGTTCTGGTTCAGGGTCCCAGTCTAGAAGATGTCTCGCAAACAGCCGCTAACATAGAGCTGTCGACAAAGATAAAGGATAAGGACCAGCGCGTTTTTCTGGACGGGCTCTACATATTCTCGCGTGAAGAAGGGATGTAGCTTCAACCAAACTCCCAAAGATTTATTTTGTGCTTGAATTTGCTCTAGTATTGCGCCGCTGTAGCTCAGCATGGTAGAGCAAATTCGTAGCGCAACATCTGTGCTTTGAAGCTCAACTGGCTGTTAACCAGTGGGTCATCAGTTCGAGTCTGATCAGCGGCGCTACCTAATTAATAGAATCTCGCTACGATAGCTTTATAGCGCATTCCGAATGCAATTCTTTAGCAAAGTTGTGCACTGCGTGACCAACTGACTTGGCCAAGAACAATGACGCTCCTCACGATGATATTGGCAGAAAATCCTCGATTGAAGATCAGCTGAAAGGGAAGACTCTCCAGGTCTACATGTACATGGTCAAGAAAAAAGACCCCGCCGGCGTCAGGGAAGTGCAGCGTGACCTCGGCTTCTCAAGCCCGAGCGTGGCCAATTATCACATTGACAAACTAGTAGAACTCGCGCTCATCAAGCAGGACGAGTATGGCAGGTATTTCGTGGTGCAGAAGGTTCAGGTTGGCGTCCTGCAGGCGTTCGTGAACATTGGAGGCTTAGCAGTGCCAAGGCTATTGTTCTTTGCAGCGTTCTTTACTACAATGCTGCTCGCGTATCTTTTCCTGAATTTTAGCGATTTGAACGTCTACGCGATCGGATTTGCGGTCGCAGGAACAGTAGCGTTCTGGTTCGAAACCATCAGGGTTTGGATCAAAAGACCGATCACCTGACAACGCAGAACACGAGTTGTCAGATCAAATTACAATGATATCAAGCGCTACCGCGTCCGAGAGCAGGTCTAGATGGCGGTTGGCAACTACGTAACCATTCTTGATCTCGGTCGATGCAAGCCACCTGTTGGTTGAGCTGAATAATCTTTCCTTTTTCATTCGCTTCTCGATCTCTTCTATGTCGAGCTCTCTTTCTTCAACCTCTTCGGTCTCCGTATGTTTGATTGTGAGCAGAACCTTCTTCACAAGAATTCTGCGGCCAAACCGCTGCGAAAAGTCTCGGGCGTTTTCGTCGATTTCGATCAACTTGATCTTGATTTGCAGTCTGTTAAGGGCGTCGCGACTGGTGAGGAGCCTCTCGTCGATAAAACGGTCATAGCTCATGTGCATGATCCAGTTTGAAATCGCAGTATATTAATGTCGAGATCAGGCGGATCGGAATCTGTAGAATGCAGTGCCGTCTTCGTGGATTCCGCAATCTATCATTACCACATTCATTCCCTCCTTGAGCGAATATTCATCAAGAGACCCCACAAGCCTGATATCATCAATCTGAACGACCCCGAATAATCCTTCTTTCCCTTTTACGTGTGAGCGTGAAAATTCGAGTAATTTGCCAGCCCGCTGTCCATCCACCATTCTGGTTGGCGAATGACAGCGAGGGCAGGTAGGCGAGGGCGGCCATGCCCTGCCTCCGCAAGCCACGCAGACAGGAATCCTGAACTCACCCCGCTTTAGGGATTCTATGAATTCTCGCATGGTTTTCAAGCACCTAGGATCATGACCGTCGCGGACGAACCAGCGGCTGCCAAGTTGTGAACTAGTCCCGTCTTGCAATGTTTGACCTGCGTAGGGCCGGCACTTCCAGAAAGCTGGGCGGTGACTTCAGCAACCTGAGAGACACCTGTAGTTCCTACCGGATGACCGCATCCTATTATCCCGCCCCGTGGATTCATTGCCACATTTTGCTGGCCCAAGAATTTACCGCCCGTTCCTTTGGTTGTAAAGCCAAGATCTTCATAGGCGAGTATTTCCAGTATCGTGAAAGCATCGTGTAATTCAGCGACATCAATTCTCGAGGGTTCAGTCCTTGCCATGGTGTACGCGTCCTGAGCCGCGGCCTTTGCGGCTTCGATTGTACACAGGTCACCTGTCGAGTTAGCAAAACTTGCTGAGCTAGTCCGCTGACCGATGCCTTTTATCCAGACCGGATTATCCGTAATCGCGCTTGCCTTATCTTCAGCGGCGAGGAGCACTGCAGAGGACCCGTCACAGGGAGCGGAGCAGTCAAGCAATTTGATCGGATCTGCGATCTTTTTCGATGCCATTACTTCCTCAAGAGTCACCGGTTTCTTGAAAAGTGCCTTGGGATTCTTTGTTGCGTTTCTGCGGTTCTTGACTGATACCAGAGCCATCTGTTCCTCGGACGTTCCGAACTTTCTCATATGCGCTTTAGCAAAAAGCGCCGCCCAGTGTACAGGGAACATGAACGACCCGCGGGTAATGTCCCACTGGAGTTTGTTTCCGGCGCTGTCTTGCTTTTCAGCACCGACAACAAGTGCCATATCGCATAATTCTGACGCGATGAGCGAGTACGCAGAGGCCACCGCATTAGTTCCGGAATTGCAAAGATTGTCAACCCTGTAGGAAATCCTTGGCTTTATTCCGAGCATTTCAGAGACTATCGTGGCGCTATATTGTTCTGTTGTACAGCTGGAAAGCAGAACCGCGTCGATTTTATTCCTTTCAACCTTGCTATTCCTCAGGATATCAATGCACGGTTCGCATGCGAGCTCGAAAATGTTTTTTTCAGAGTCTCTGGAAAAGTCCGAACCTGCCTGCGAGACGATAGCTACCTTGCGCATTACTGGAAGGTTGACAGCAACTCCCTAAATGAACTTTCTGAGCTGCCTACCGGGTTGACCTGAATTATGGGCAGCGTGATCCCCGCGGAGATGAATCTTGAAAGAGACGCAGTGCATTCATAGCGCGTGCCGCAAACCGCGAGCGACTCAAGCATCTTCTCAGGTACGCAGCTGGCAGCCGCCTCCGCGCCGCTCTTGCTGTACGCCGCGCGGATGTCTACCACTTCTTTTTCAAATCCGTTTTCCATCAGAAATTTTCCATAGTACTTGCCGACAGAAACGTAAAATGCAAGGGTCTTTGCTGCTCGCTTGCGAGCCTTTTCGGGGTCATCATTGGATACTGCACATATTAACGAACATGCAATCTCAAAATTCCTTCCTCCGGTTTTTTGTTTTGTGAGCGCAATGCTTTTTTTTAGCTCGTCCAGCGGCCGCAGATAAAAAATAATTCCATCCGCATGCTCTGATGCGAGTGAAACCATTCTGCTGTTGACTGCGGCCATGAAAATTGGTATTTGCTTCCTCAGGGGCTCGTGTAGCAACTTAAAATTGCGGATTTTGAAGAACCTGCCATCGTAGTTAACCTTCTCGCCACCAATCATTAGCCTGAGACACTGGATGAATTCTTTCATTCTGTCCACGGGACTGTCAAACTTCACACTATGCCAGCCTTCGACAATGGCTTCGGTGCTGGTGCCAATCCCTATAATGGCACGCGAGGATGACAGCATGTCGAGCGTGGTCGCAGCCATCGCGACAGTCGCAGGGGTTCTGGAGTAAATATTAATTATCGAGGTCCCCAGCCTAGGTTTCTTTGTTACCTGAGACATCGCGCCCAAGGTGGCAAAAGATTCGCGTCCCCAAGATTCTGGAACCCACAGTGAATCGACGTTCTTGGAAGAGTCAGCCATCTTCGCACAAGACAAAAGATCGTCCATAGAAAGTAGAGGGCCCAGACTATAGCCCATTCTGTCAGTGACCATCATGACAGGGAAGAGCCCTGAAGTCCTTTTGCGGCTTCTTCGATATCCTTGTGCGAATCAATGGATTGCCAGAAAACGTTTTCGTATTTCGCTGCGCTCAGCTTGCCTTCCTTTGCAAGAGCCGGAAGGGCCGTCACCTCGATATTGCCATTTTCTGGGAGGTATTCGAACACCTCTTGCGTAAAGCGGTACACACCCGCGTTGACCCACCTGTCTGCAATTCTGGGCTTTTCCACAAAACCTGTCACCCTGGAGTCGCCATCAAGTTCTACGATTCCGTAAGGGCTTCGAAGTGGCACAAGCGCCAGTGATTGCGATCTTCCCCCGTTGTTGTCGAGCCGAGTTGGATCAAGGCCTGTTAGAATGTCTCCGTTAATCATGAAAAATGAGTCCTGACCCGAGAGGAGACTTTGCGTGTTTTTCAGAGCCCCGCCAGTTCCCAGTGGCTCTTCTTCGACCGCATATCCAACGCTTACGCCGAGCCTATTTCCGCTCCCAATATGGTCTATTATCTGCTCCTTCATGTACCCAACGCAGACAATGACTTCATTTATCCCGAATTTCTTGAGCCATTTTAGCTGCCATTCGATAATGGGGGTATCTAGAATCTCTATCATGGGCTTGGGCCTCTGGTCTGTCAACGGTCGCAATCTCTTGCCCAGCCCTCCAGCAAGTATGACCGACTTCATTATGTGTTTCAAGAAACGCACGAATTGTATAAAACATTATCTTGGCCGATGACTTGTGTCCTGAGCCACCACGGTTCCTCTTGAATCCGAGCTATTCAAAGCCCAATGTACTTGTTCGTAGCATTCTTTGCACATCTCTGCGCCACTTGTGTGGTCGCAGCTGTAGGTTTTTTCAGCGTCGGCACCGCATGACTCACAGCGGATCATTTCGGTGCGGGCTTACTGCTCCTCGCAGCAACGACCCTTCTGTCAGTCGCTGTTTTCCAGGCACCCAGGCCGACCAATACAGCACCTAACGCGATGGTCGAGCCAATAGTACGCATTGCGCCGGATGAATCCTCAGATGCCAGCGCACCCTGCGCGATGAGTCCGAGCATTCCTGCGATAATTAGTCCTCCGTTCACAAAGAGAAGAACAGAAACCGCGGGCGCGTACTCTTTCCTTGCAATGACAAATCCAATTATTGACATTACCACTGCGCCGCCGCCCAATCCCCCGCCTCTTACAGATTCGCTAAGTGGTAGGAATCCCCGCCGCTCGCCAGAACCATCCTGAGGGGAGCTAGAGGTAGCAACCATCACATCTACCCCATAAATTAGCAGAAGTACTAGGGACGCGATAAGCAGACCTATGGCGATTCCTTTGGCCATCTGGTCCATGAATGGCGCGCAGATTTAATAAACGTACCCGGATTGAAAACATCTAGTGCCGAAAGATGTCGCTGAAATCCTGTATTCGACGATACAAAAGATAGGCAGGGAAAAGATCAGGACAGACGTTATCTCAGACATCCATTTTTCAGAGAAGCATTCCAGACAGATTCTGCAGGAATGCATTGATAATCTGGGCTCAAGCGCAGATGATGAAACTTTAGCGGGTCTGTCTGAAGCGATGCTACACTTTTTGCTGACAGCAGCCGTTCTTCCATCCGAGCGCAAGGTGAGCTTTGCAGGAGTCGAGCTGGATATTGTAGTCCCTTCGACAAAGGCCCTGATAAGAGACCACGACAAGTCGCTCGTAATTCAGATAATAAAGAAAGAGAGTGATACATTAAAGATATCCCATGCAGAATCAGTTCAGCCAGTACGCGAGAACATCTGGCTTGTGTCCACCAAGCCATTGTTGACAAGCTATAGGAATTATCAGCTGTTCAATGACAGAATATCATATCATCTAATTATATGTGATATTTACGATTTCGTTAGAAACAAGGGAGTAAGGGGCCTGAACCTGCTACACGGACAATAACAAGTTCAGGTCAGTCGTTTTTTCGATGGCTTTTCCAACCGCGACGTGATCCGGCCTTCTGGAATGGGGAATCGTAGCTAAGACCGGTACTCCGGTGAACTGTTCTAGGAACAACGGTGTCCTTCGCTCAACAATGCCGGGCCTGCGTGGCATCATGTTGATTACAATCCCCTTTAATCTTAAGCCGAAAGTGTTGCAGGCCAATATGGTCAAAATGGTGTGATTAAGAGTGCCGACAAACGGCTTGGTGACGATTACCAAGGGCAGGTCCGCTTTCTTGACAAATTCTGCTACGACGCGCTTCCCGTCAAGCGGAACCATCAATCCTCCAATGCCTTCAACGATGACAAATTCGTGATGGTTCGCCAGAGTCTTCAGCAAGTCGAGTGCTTCATCCAGATCTGGTGCCGGCTTTTTCTTTATTTGTGAGGCCATCGCAGGCGAAGCGGCGATCTTGTAAAAGTACGGATTTAGCTGATTATCGGATTCGGTGGCATGCGCGGCCCTAGACAGCAAGGCTGTATCACGCGATCTGTATCTTTTCGAGAAAATTTGATTCGAGGTTGCAAACGGCTTCATGATACCCACGTCCACACCTCTCCTTCTCAGGGCCCACGCGAGTCCCGCTGCTACAGCGGTCTTGCCCACATCTGTGTCAGTGCCTGTTACGAAAATTCCCCGCATGGAAATATTATTAGAGGTATCAAGTAAACTTGCATTTAACTGAATTGAGCCTGCGAGACCTAGACAAGAGACACGTATGGCATCCGTATACGCAGATGAAAGACTGGATGGCATGGAAGAACAAAGTGGTCGTTAGAGGCCGCGGATTCTATCTCCTCGATAGCGACGGGAAAAAGTACCTTGATGGCACTGCCAGCATGTGGTGCAACGTTTGGGGTCACGGCCCCAACGAGGTAATTAAAAGAATGCGTGAACAGCTAAGGGAGCTGCAGCACTCTACACTTTTTGGACTTGCGAACAAACCATCAGTTTTGCTTGCTGAAAGGCTCATCCGCCTTGCAAGAGGAATGGACAAGGTATTCTATACTGACAATGGCTCGACCGCAATAGAGGCCGCCATGAAGATTGCGCTCCAATATTGGGGCAATAGAGGAAAACATGAAAAAAGAGAGTTCATTTCGCTGGAGAATGGCTACCACGGCGACACGAGCGGTGCCATGTCTGTGGGCTACATCGAAAAGTTCTTCAGCTCATACCGGCCTCTCCTAGTATCAAAGGTCCACCGGCTGCCAAGCCCCAAACTCTACCGCAGTCGCTTCGAAAATGCTTCTGATCTGGTTGATTGGTGTCTAGCAAAGGCTGAATCCCTTCTCAGGCAGCGCGGCAATCAATGTGCTGCCCTGATTGCAGAGAGCGGCGCCCAGATTGCTGGTGGTGCAATAATTTATCCGCCGCGCTTCCAGAGCGAACTATCAAAGTTGTGCCACAGATATGGAGTTTTGCTGATCGCTGACGAGATCGCGACCGGGTTTGGAAGGCTGGGCAACATGGTGGAATATCTTGCACAAAGATCGATGCCTGATATTGTGTGCTTTGGGAAGTCACTTACCGGGGGGTATTTTCCTCTGGCGGCGACTCTTACAACCGATCGCATATTCAAGGCGTTCCTAGGCGACTATTCAGACAACAAGCAGTTCTATCACGGGCACACGTTTACCGGACATCCAGTGGGCTGCGCAGCCGCGTTGGCAAACATCGAGCTTTATCAAAAAAATAACCTGATTCAGCGCATACGAGCAAACAGCAAGTACATAGCGACAAGAGTGCGCGACCTCGAGGATTCTCCAGTTGTTGGGGACGTAAGACACAAGGGGATGCTGGCAGGCATAGAGATAGCAAGAAATGGCAAGCCGCTTCTCTCGCTAAATAACTCACAGAGGACCAATTACTTTATCATGACCGAATCTTTGAAAAGAGGCGTTCACATGAGACCTCTCGGCAACTTAATGCTGGTGATCCCGCCGCTTGCCATTGATAGGAAGAACCTCGAGAAATTGCTCGATGTCCATCTTGAGATAGTGAGCGAGCTGGAAAAACTGTCTTTATCTTAGCCGGCTTAATTCTTTGTACAGTGTAGCTTTTGAAATCCCGAGGTTTCTCGCGATCCTAGCTTTTGAATAATTCTCAGCGAGCAGGGTAACAAGCTGGTTCTTGTTGATCACCTTCTGCGGCCTTCCAATGCCCTTGCCTGCGGCCCTGGCTCTCACCATTCCGTCCTTTGTTCTCTGAACAAGCATCTCACGTTCTCGTTCCGCGACCCAAGTCAGAATTCCTATCATCAACTTTCGAATGCTTGGTTCAGTAGTCTGCAGGAAAGACTCTCTTGATGAGCACGAGATCAGCGGAGCGTATTGTTCGATGGCCTTTATCGCATCGAGTGTGTCCCAGAAGGTTCTCCCAACACGTGATAGTTCATACACCAATACGGCATCGATCTGTGCCGTCCTTACAAGCTCGAGCATTTCACAAAAACCGCGGCGCTGGATCGCAGGAACTTTGCCGCTGACAGCCGAATCTTCGAAAAAGTCCAGAATTTGGTATTGCTGCTCCCGGGCCCATTTTTCAAGAGCCAATTTCTGATTTTGTACCGTCTGTTCTTCAGTGCTTACCCGCAAGTACGCAAAGGCGTATTTCATGTTCTGCTCGAGCTCACGACACTTAATTGCACCGTTGTCAACAAAGTTGTCCAAAAAGGGTAGTGACAATAAATGAACGGAAGGCATCAACGACGCTTGGAATCAAAGGTAAAATAATGGAGCTAATTTTCAGACGTTCCAGAAACGGGTCCTTTTCTGGACGGTTCCATCATCCTCCGCAATTTGCCGAAAACCGTCGATCTGCGGTGACATAGCTCTTCTGGCGCTAGATGCATGGATTTGACGTAAAACCGTGCAGGAACCACGCGATACTGCCAATTCGGCCGCGGAAACGTTTGAGCGCACGCCGCAAGGCATATTGCTAAATTCGAATTTAGCAACATAGAGTAGTCTGCACTTGTGAACCAAAGTTTTAATTATCAGTTTACAAGATTGAGTGAACAAATGGCGTCTCCTACCTTTGTGACGAAATGCATGAAAAAGGTCGTTGGGGGAGGAGCCATAACATTTGCCGAAGCCGAAGAGCTTGTCGACGCGGAGCTGTTGGAGCTTGCAGAATGCTCCAACGCCATTACCAGGAAATTTAATGGCGATAAGGTAGATGTCGAAGCTCTGATAAATGCCAAATCTGGCAGGTGTCCGGAAGACTGCTCATTTTGTGCGCAGTCGTCATTCTATGAAACAGGCATTTCAAAGTACCCGCTGTTGCCTAGCGAAGAGATATTGAAGAACGCCAGAAAGGCAAAGGAAGAGGGAGCTACGAATTTTTGCATTGTCTGCGCCTACAGGGAGCCGCCCGAGAAGGATTTTCAACAGATATGTCAGACGATACAAGAGATCCGGTCAGTCGTTGATATCGAAGTTAACGTATCGCTAGGATTCATGACTCCCGAGAGGGCACAGAAACTCAAGGAGCTCGGGGTAAGGCGCTACAACCACAACCTTGAAGCTGCGGAAAGTTTCTTT
>CAZNOV010000048.1:0-9289 GCA_964574725.1 uncultured Nitrososphaera sp.
GCGAGGTGGAGTGAAGCATGTACTTTGTAATCCTGCGTTCGACAGGAAGTTCGGACAGGAACTGGGGACCGTACACGTCCTCGACGTTGTACGCCCTGCCCCGCCTGGGTTTCTTGGAATACAATAGGCCGCCAGAGACATTCTTGGTACCTGTCTGCCTGCCGGCCTCCAGCAGCACTGCCTGCTTGCCAAGATTTGACAGCTGTTTGAGCGCGGCAAGCCCTGCAGAGCCGCCGCCGATAATCGCGACATCATATTTTTCCGCCATTTCATTTTTTCACCTTTATCGCCGGCTTTTGGCTCCTGAGCTCATCAAGCAGGAGCGGAATTACGTCCTCCATCCTTCCTTTGATAAATATGTCAGATTCGTCCTTTATCGGCGCATTTTCGTCAGGGTTGATCGCAACAACAAATCCAGCTTCTTTCATGCCGGCGATGTGCTGCATGGCGCCGCTTATCCCCATTGCGACGTACAGAAGGGGCGCCACCTTGCGCCCGCTAGTTCCTACCACCCTGTCCGGTATCATGTACTCCGAGCTTGTGCTCTCGCTCACTGCGAAAGGTTTCTTTGATATTGGCAGTGAAATTCCGACCTCAGCTTCAAGCTGCTCGGCGAGCTCGGCTACAAGCTTGATGTTCTGTTCCGGTGAATCCTTGATTCCCCTGCCAAAACTGACGATCCCTTTATGGCTGTCAAAGTCGACTGCGCTCTTCACTATCTTTCTTTCCAGTATCCTTACCTTCAGGTCATGCTCGTCAAATGTGGGCTGATAATCAATTATCGTCCCGCGCCTTGAAGTGTCGCGCGCTATCTGGGCGAAGACCCCCGGGATAATGCTGCACGCCTGCGGGTAGTATTCGCGGGCAATGGCGGGGTTACGGTTGTCAAGGCACAATATCGTGGTCCACAGGAATCCGGAAAAGTCGGGCCGGTACATTTCTAGCGTCTTTTCGTACTTCATGCTTTGCCCCTTTGTCTTGTGCTCGTGCTTTATCTCGAGATCTTCGATGACCAGCTTGTTGATGTCTGATGCCAGGCCGGATTCTAGCTCGGCCAGCACAGTCGACGACAGATGCCGGCCTATGCTGTCCGCTGCAAAAAACATGTAGCGGGGCTTTACAAATTCCGCCGCGTCCGAAAACTTGCCCGCCAGCTCTCTGCTTTCAGCTATTCTGCTGATCACCTTGGTGTCAACGAGGTTCCTTGTGTGCTGCAATTCGGGGCTGTCGGCGTAGATCACGGCATCCGCACCGAAGAAAATGAGCTCCTCGCACATTTTTCTCACATTGTGTCCTAGGACGACAGCAACTACATTTTCGTTGGAAGAATACTTGTTGTTGAATCCCTCCATTAGTCGCCTTGCTTCGCCGAGCATTTCAAGGCTGACCGGGATGGGTTTCCCATCTTCATGCTCGATCACCACGTAAAGGTGCTCGTACTTTTCGCTCACTTTATGACCATGCCTCCAAGAATTTCGTACATCTTTGCAGCTACTTTACGCAGCTCTTCGCGATTGGAACCGTCAACGACCTCGGTCTTTCTGCTGGCCTTTGCCTTTGGAATCCTCTCCACCTTGTATACGATCGTGGGTGAACCGGGCAGTCCCACGAACTTCGGATCCACTCCCAGCTGCTGAGCGTTGAACACTTTCAGATGCTGCTTGAAATTTTGCGCTCGCAAGTTAGCTTCTTTTCGATATTTCTCGAAGGCAAGCCTCTGCGATATGGTCCTGAATGAAGCCTTGTATGAAGGATCGACGGCGATGAAAACAGGAAGAGGTGCCTCCACCTCCTCTATGATGTCGTAAAAGCCCTGTAGGGAGATCATTCGCCTTGCCCGCACTGTCCTCATTTCGATGTCGATGTCGTAGTCTACGACATTGCCAAGGAACGTGAAGCCAAGTTTCCAAGCGGTCTGCGGGCCAGTCTGACCCGTTTCGCCATCGGATGCACGGTGGCCGGAGAAGACGACGTCGACCGCTCCGCCTTCCACTTTGGATATCCCATTCCTCAGCACCTCGGCCGTAGCGAGGGTGTCGGCGCCGGCAAAGATCCTGTCGCTGTAGAGGTGTAGTTCGTCGGCATCGCTGATAAGCTGCGCCTGCTGGAGGGCCATATCGGCAACGGGCGGACCCATGGTTGTTATCGCGATCCGCGCACCGTACTTTACCTTGGCATAGAAAGCCGCTGCGCAGGCGATCGCGCTGTGGGGGCCAAGGATGCTCTTTGTTTCGGCCCTGTTGAGGGTTCCGTCTGCATTGTAGCTCACATTACCCTCTGAAAAATCAGGTTCCAGCTTTACAATGACCGCAGCATTCAAACCTTGGCTCGACACGAGCTTTCCCTAATAACTCCTTTTACTACCTCTGAATGGTTTCTTTATGAATGTTGTTGAGCGGTTATCGCTTCTCTGACTGGCAATGACCGGAGTTGCTCGTATGCGTTTCTCATCCTGTTATAGAATTCCGGCATTTTGGGAGGCATCATTGTGTACGCGATGTAAAAATCCTCGGCTTCCCGTGTATAGCGCCTTATCTTGTCGTGCCCCGGCACCGTGCGTATGAAGGTCATATTGTTTAGCCTGTCAGCCAGTTTTATTGCTTTGATATCGTAGTCAGCTCCTTGAAGAATGTCACAGTACTCATGAAAACGCGCAAGCCCCCGCTCCGCATCGTTCTTGCCGGGATAGTTTTCTAAAGGTCTGATTTTCAGCTCGGTCGCAATGTCGCGGATCTTGCTACCAAACCTGTACTCAAGGTAGGCGTCAAACCCATACGATTTTGATTCATAAAGGTTCAGGATGCGTTCGTCATCCTCCATCACATCGTGCAAAATGGCGGCAGCGATTTCGACGCTGGTGATGTTTCTCGTCACATTACGGTAGTGATTGGCAACATCGATTGTGACAGGCCAGGTGTGCGTCTCAAGGAAAGGTGAAGTGCCATCCTCGCGCATCAAGCCAGAATGAACTTCCTCTGCAACCTCTACGGCATTCTCAATATAGCCATCTATGCGAATGCGAGCCTCGTTTTCTAGAAAAGCCAGAAATTCTGTCCTGCTCACCCTCGGAACTTCGAGTTTTGCCATAGACTCATGACGCATTGGTAGAAGAAAAGAATTGCTATTGCGAATCTCTGCAGCTGGGCGGCGCAAACAAATGTTAAATATCATGAAGTGATAGAACCTCAAGAATTAATCATGACGTGGAATTTGAGCGGAAGAATTGTAGAAGGTTGTAGCTGCAACATGTTGTGTCCCTGTTGGTTCGGCCCAAAAGAGTTGATGATAATGGATAAAGGATATTGCGCTGGCACGATGCTCTTTCAGATCCAGAATGGCATGTCTAACGGCATCAATCTGGGAGGAAGGACTCTTGCAATAGCAACAGATTTTCCAGGTCCGACCGTACTCGATGGCAACGGGACTGCGCGTATGTACATAGATGATACAGCCGACGCGAAGCAGCTGAAAGAGCTGGAAGATATCTTCCAGGGAAAGAGGGGTGGGCCCATGGCGGTTGTTTCACAGCTTGTAACCAAGAATCTCCCTACAAAGACCGCAAAAATCGAAATTCGCGAGGATGGTCGCAAGCTAACCGCCAAAGTCGGCGGATTCGGTCAAATGAAATCGGAACAATTGATAAATGAGTCTGGAAAAACTGTGACATTGCACGGCGCTGGGTTTGCGTCCGTTTTTCAATACGAAAATGAGGTGATCACGCTTGCACCTTCCGGGACCGAATGGAGTGATCCAGATATGCCGCGTCCGTTCTCGACAAAATCTGGCACAGTCGCCAATTTCAGTTGGCGTGGCAACTAGTTGCTAAAACACCATTTGGTTCTATTGTTTCTCCATACCGACGACACTTTATCTCCGAGATTAAAGTAGTGGTGCGTTTCCGCAAGCATTAGCCATATATGCGCGAATCGAAATCAGATCTTCCACTCACTTGCTTACTACTTCCCAGTTTCGCTTGGGCAAGGATGCATTTGCTCCCAGCGGAGACCAGCCGGAAGCGATCGATCAGCTGGCAAATGGCGCCGGAAAGCAGGGCCGGCAAACTCTGCTTGGAGTAACAGGAAGCGGCAAGACGTATACGATAGCCAACGTCATCGCAAGGGCAAACAAAAATACGCTTGTAATTTCCCACAACAAGACGCTCGCGGCCCAGCTGTACGCAGAGTTTAGGGAATTCTTTCCGGAAAACAATGTTGGATACTTTGTGAGCTTTTATGACTACTACCAGCCGGAAAGTTACATCCCCCAAACGGACACGTATATCGAAAAGGACACCGAGGTCAACGAAAGGATTGAGAAGATGCGGCTAGAGGCCACGGCTATGTTGATGTCAGGCGAGCCTACCATCATAGTGTCCACCGTCTCATGCATCTATTCGCTTGGCTCGCCGCAGGAGTGGGAACAGAGCGCGATTCCAATAACCAGGGGGATGTTAATTGATCGCAAGGTCCTAATCCATAGCCTGATACAGGCCCGCTATGAGCGAAATGACCTGTCGCTCGTGCCCGGAAACTTTCGAGTGAAGGGCGACATCCTAGACATCATACCTGGTTACTCTGACGATGTCATCAGGATTTCGATGCTGGGCGACGAGATCGAGCGAATTAGCATCCACGATCACGTTACCATGAAGAAACTTCGCACCGTCAACTCTGTCAGGATATTCCCGGCAAAGCACTACATCACCGACGAGGATTCGCGCACCGGGGCCTTGGCGTCGATCAGGAGCGAGCTTGAAGAATGGCTTCCAAAGCTGCCGTCGGAGCTTGAAAGGCAGAGGCTTGCATCCCGGACAAAATACGATCTGGAAATGATCGAAGAACTTGGCTACTGTTCCGGCATTGAAAATTACTCGCGACATCTGGACGGCAGGGCGCCGGGTCAGCCCCCGTACTGCCTGCTGGACTTTTTTGGCGGCGACTTTTTGCTCGTGATCGACGAGTCGCACGTTACGCTCCCTCAGCTTCATGGAATGTATAATGGCGACTATACCCGCAAGAAGATGCTAGTCGACTATGGATTTCGGCTTCCTAGCGCCTACGACAACCGGCCGCTGCGCTATGAAGAGTTTGAAAAATACCTCCGCAACGTAATCTTTGTCTCCGCCACGCCCAGCGCGTACGAGCTGCAGACAAGCTGGCAGGTGGTAGAGCAGCTCGTCAGACCGACAGGGCTGGTTGATCCAACAGTCGAGGTCAGACCCACCAGAGATCAGATGGAAGATCTGATTCTCGAGATAAAGAACAGGGCCGTGACCAATCAGCGAACGCTGGTCACCACGCTGACAAAGAGGATGGCAGAGGACCTTGCCGAGTACCTGGCAAGGAACGGTGTGCGCGTGCGTTATCTCCATTCCGAAATCGAAGGGCTGGAGCGCACTGAACTGATCCGGCAGCTGAGACTGGGAGAATTCGACGCGCTTGTGGGCATTAACCTGCTGAGGGAGGGTCTTGACATTCCGGAGGTGTCCCTTGTTGCGATTCTAGACGCGGACAAGGAAGGCTTTTTGCGCAATGATACCAGCCTGATACAGACGTTCGGAAGGGCGGCCCGCAATGTCGACGGCAAGGTCATTATGTATTCTGACAACATCACCAGGTCAATGAGGCAGGCAATAGAAGAAACAGAGCGCCGTCGGAAAAAGCAGATCGAATTCAACAAGGTTCACGGGATCACGCCCAGGTCCATAATCAAGCCGGTGCCGGAGGCCGTCAAAGAGATCGCAGAAGGGGTCGCCGTAGAAACAAAGTCGATGACCCGGCAGGATCTGTTGAAACTTGCAATAGAAACAGAGGCTACTATGAAGAAGTTTGCGGAAGAGCTAGAGTTCGAGAAGGCGATAATGTTCAGGGAAAAGCTGGCGAAAATAAGAAAAGCCCTCGGCGAGCCGGCATATTCTTAGGTGTCTTGATGCACGACAAGATAATCATCCGGGGTGCAAGACAGCACAACCTGAAGGGCATCAATGTCGAGATCCCAAAGAACAAGCTCGTGGTGATAACTGGGATTTCCGGATCTGGCAAGTCTACACTTGCATTTGACACGATTTATGCAGAAGGGCAGCGGCGGTACGTCGAATCCCTCTCGGCCTATGCAAGGCAGTTCTTGGAGCTGATGGACAAGCCTGACGTCGATTCGATAGACGGGCTCTCCCCGGCCATATCGATTCAGCAAAAGACGACCAGCAAGAACCCACGTTCAACGGTAGGGACAGTCACAGAGATTTACGACTACCTCCGCCTCCTTTTTGCGAGGATAGGGATTCCGTACTGCCCGCGCTGCGGCAGAAAGATTGCGAGTCAGTCGGTCGATTCCATTGCAGAATCCGTCATAAAGACCCTTGAGGGCAGAAACGTCATCATCCTCGCCCCGCTGGTGCAGGCAAAGAAGGGGACTTATGAAAAGCTGTTTGACCAGCTCAAGCAGGACGGCTTTTCGCGGATAAGGCTCGACGGCGACTTGATCGACCTGGAAGATGACGATGAAAGCCGGCAGTACCCTAGGCTTGACAAGCAGAAAAAGCACACGATAGAGGTCGTCGTGGACAGGCTCAGGCCTTCGCCGGAAGGAAAGAGCCGGCTGTTCGATTCTATCCAGTCTGCGCTCAAGGTGGGAAACGGGACCATTGTGATTTCTGCCGACGGAAAGGACTCGCTTTATTCTCAGCGGAACTCCTGCCCGCACTGCAACATTTCCCTAGGAGACCTAGAGCCGCGCACCTTTTCCTTCAATTCCCCGTTTGGCGCGTGCAGAGAGTGCAATGGCCTCGGAATAAGAATAGAGTTCGACCCCGACCTGATAATCCCGGACAGGTCAAGGAGCATTCTTGACGGCGCAATACTGCCATGGACCGGCCATTTCGCGACTTTCAGGTCGGCGATGCTGCGAGACGTCGGGAGGCGATTTGGCTTTGACCTTGCCACGCCCATAGCGAGGATGAAGCAGGATCAGCTAAAGGTGATCCTCTATGGAACCCACGAGAGCATCCACTACAAGTACGAATCCCGATACTCTGACAGCAGATGGGAGTACCGGGGAACCTTTGAGGGAGTAATCCCCAACCTTGAGCGAATTTACAAAGAGACGGAATCAGAGTCAAAGCGGGAAGACCTCATGCGGTTCATGCGCGAGCTACCTTGCGAATCCTGCAAGGGCAGACGCCTGCGCGATGAGGCGCTTGCGGTCAAGATTCAGGGCAGGTCGATAATGGAAGTATGCGACCTGTCGATAGACCAATGCTACGATTTCTTCCAGACGCTCGCACTTTCCGAAACCGAGCGGCAGATCGCCCGGATAATTCTGAAGGAAATAGTTTCCCGGCTTGAATTCCTGCGCAACGTCGGGCTCAACTACCTGACACTGAACAGGATGACGGCGACGCTCTCCGGAGGCGAGTCCCAGAGGATCAGGCTCGCGACCCAGATAGGATCCAACCTGACCGGCGTCCTGTACATCCTTGACGAGCCCACCATCGGGCTCCACCAGAGGGACAACGCCAGGCTGATCGCCACGCTGAAAAAGCTTCGCGACTTGGACAACACCCTGATCGTGGTTGAGCACGACGAGGAGGTGATACGCGGCTCCGACTGGATCATTGATATCGGCCCTGGAGCCGGAATCCACGGCGGAGACATTGTCGCAGCGGGCGAGCTTCACAACATTTTGGAGAATCCAAACTCGATCACAGGATCATTTCTGCGGGGCGAGAGGGTAGTCGCGCACCAGCACGAAAGGCGTAGGGCGGGATCCTGGATCACGGTGCACGGCGCCAAGGAAAACAACCTCAAATCAATTGATGTGCGCTTCCCGCTTGGGTGCATGACCGTGGTGACAGGGGTCTCAGGCTCTGGCAAGTCTACTCTGGTAAATGACATATTGTTCAGGGCCCTTACGGAGCAACTGTATGGTTCCAAGGAAAGGCCCGGCAAGCACGACAGAATATCAGGCCTAGAGAAGATCGATAAGGTCATAGGCATAGACCAGTCGCCAATCGGACGGACGCCTCGCTCAAATGGAGCAACCTACGTCAACGCCTTCACCCCGATAAGGGAGCTGTTTGCAAGGACACCGCGTGCAAGGGAGATGGGTTACAGGCCGGGGAGGTTCTCGTTCAACGTTTCAGAGGGGCGGTGCGAGGCATGCGAAGGAGCTGGCGTCAAGAAGATAGAAATGCAGTTCCTGCCGGACGTTTACGTAACGTGCGACGAATGCAAGGGGAGGCGCTACAACTCTGAAACCTTGGCGGTCAAGTACAAGGGAAAGACTGTTTCTGAAGTCCTCGACATGACAGTGGAGGAGGCGCTGGGATTCTTTTCCAATATATCTGCAATCACCCGCAAGTTGCAGACGCTGAGCGACGTGGGTCTTGGCTACCTCCGCCTTGGTCAGCCCGCCACGACCCTATCCGGAGGCGAGGCCCAGAGGATCAAGCTGGCGGCAGAGCTTTCCAGAAGGGACACGGGCAGGACGGTCTACATCCTTGACGAGCCAACCACGGGCCTCCACTTTGCAGACGTCAGCAAGCTGCTCAACGTCCTAAAGCGGCTCGTCGATCTCGGAAACAGCATCATAGTGATAGAACACAACCTTGACGTCATAGCTTCTGCAGACTGGCTGGTCGATCTGGGTCCGGAAGGTGGCGAGGCGGGCGGCCGAATAGTTGCTGAGGGAACTCCAGAACAGGTTGCGGAAAATCCGGCCAGCTATACCGGCAAGTACCTCAAGCCAAAGCTCAGAGTAGATCAAAAGATCTTGGAAAGGAGCAAGGCAAGGCAGTGACCGCAATCGCGCTCGTCAAGGACAGGAGAATCCCCGAGCAGCCGGGTGTCTACCTGATGAAAGATGGCGACGGCGCGATAATTTACATCGGCAAGGCAAGGAACCTGCGCAGGCGGGTTGCATCTTATTTCGTAAAGCGCGACCCCCAGCTGGAATGGAAGACAAGCCGGCTCGTGAGCAGGATCGCGGACGTTGAATTCGTACTTACCGACAACGAGATTGAAGCGTTCCTTCTGGAGTCAAACCTGATCAAGCGGTACCGGCCTGCATTCAACATCGAGCTTAAGGACCAGCAGCGGTACAGCTACCTAAAGATCACCGACGAGCCTTTCCCTCGATTGACGGTGGCAAGGCGAAACAGAGTGGGGCAATTCATTGGACCCAAGGGCACGGTATACGGCCCGTTTGTGCGCGGGAGCTCGAAATACCTGACGATAGGGCTTTTGCGCAAGCTGTTCAAGATAAGGATATGCAACAGGCTGCCGAAATCGCC
>CAZNOV010000049.1:0-9137 GCA_964574725.1 uncultured Nitrososphaera sp.
TAGTTTTGCGATCTCCGGCCTCATGAGGTGCTCGGCAGGCATACTCCCCGAGCCACCATATTTCTCATCTTGGTTCCGCTTAGCTCTTCCCTGAATTCAGGGCCGTGAGGGCAGTTTCTCTCATTTGCGTATCCCAAGCATTTCTTACAGTAGTAGAAGGCCGGGAAGAACACGGGTTCTATTTCGAGGTCTGTGTAATCTCTGAAGATCTCGTGGGCAGCAAGGGGGCTGTAGTAGCTGCCAACGCCCGCATGATCGCGTCCAATTATGATATGCGAGCAACCAAAATTTTTCCTCATGATAGCATGGTGAATCGCCTCCTTGGGGCCTGCGTATCTCATTTCCGTGTGAAGCGTAACAAGCATCGCCCTCTCCTTGGGATAATAGCCATCGATTAGCTTCTCGTACGCTGCGAGAATCACTTCATCCTTGAAATCGCCCTGCTTTTTCCTTCCTATGAGGGGATTGACGAAAATGCCATCGAAAATATTGAGGGCGGCCTTCTGCAGCATTTCGTGCGCAACATGTGGAACGTTTCTCGTCTGAAAGCCCACAGTCGACTTCCAGCCTCTGCTGGTTATCTCGGTCCTGGTTTCCAGCGGAGTCCTTCTATACTTCCTAATGGGCGACTCGCCAGCTCTTTTGGCAACGCTGACCCTCCCTCCCACGAGCTTGCTCTTCATGTTAAGCATCTTCTCGACACCCGGATGTTTGGTGTCGTCAGTTTGGTACACCGACCTTGCGCATTCTATCCTGTCAAATGAATAGACTTCCTCTACTTCGAGTAATGCGAATTTCTCTCCTTCCGAAGCAAGCACAACTTCGCCTGACTCTTTCATTTTGGCAGCTGTATTGTCATCCGCGTCAAGGACTATGGGAATTGTCCAAGCAAGCCCGCTTTTGAGCCGCCCAGATCGGACTACGCTTTCGAAATCATCCTGGCCAAGAAACCCTTCAAGTGGGCTGAACACGCCGTCCGCAATGTTCTCGATATCATTTCGAAGGTCGCCGTCCACTTCAATGCAGAACGCATGGTCGTCTGTGTTGCGCCCGGTAATTCTGTTTACTAGCCTGCCTCCGTGAGGCAGGGGAACTTTGCCAGAGGTCGACAACCATCACTCTCCAGTCTTTTTACTGATCTTAGTCGGGTCAAAGTGCAGGCCACATTCTTTCTGCGAAGCATTCTCCCACCACCATCTCCCTGACCGTGGATCTTCACCTGGCATGATCGCTCTAGTACAGGGCTCACACCCGATACTCGGGTATCCCACGTCATGCAGTTTGTTGTACGGAATGTTTTGTTTGCGGATATATTCCCAGACCATGTCGAAAGTCCAGTCCGCAAGGGGATTCACTTTTACGATACCGCCGTGCGAGCCGTCGATCTCGATTTTCTTTGTTGAGGCCCGAGTTTGGACTTGATCCCGCCGGAGGCCGGTGATCCAACCGTTCAGGTTCATGAGGGCTCTGTTTAGAGGTCTCACCTTGCGTATCTCGCAACACATCTTGCGGTTCTCCACGCTCTCGTACATCAGGTTCATCCCCCTCGTTCTGACCATCTCCTCGACCTCGAACTGATCAGGAAAATAAACTTCTATCTGGATGCCGTATCGCGCTCGGGCAGCGTCCATCACGTCATAGGTCTCCTGGTTAAGCCGACCAGTGTCAAGGGTGAAGACTTTTGTCTTGGCGATGTCAATCTTGGACATCATGTCAATGATGACGATATCCTCAGCACCGAAGCTCGACGCAAGTGCAATCTTGCCGCCATATGTCTCAAGGGCCCACTCCAAAACGCTCTGGGCTGACTTGTTTTCAAATTCCTCGGCGAGCTTTTCCAACTGCAGGGGAGTGGGCTTGGACAACTCCATGTTTCTATGAATTTGAGGATCTAAAGACCTTATAACATTTGTTACCTGATTTTTTATTACAGCTATGCTCTAGAATCAAGAGGATGAATGCATGTAGTCCGAGATACATGCTGCGCGGTGAATTGTAGAAGTTCGTTTATTAACCAGTATTCTTCTACATATTGTGAATAATAATCAATTAACTATAGTTATTGCTAGGAGAGATAATGGTTGCTCGATAATTTTTGGAATCACATTGACAGGTACAGGAAGCTGGGTTTCGACCCGATAAGGTGGATTCCAACTTGCTCAAACGAGGTCGACGCACTTGTGCTCCATGATGCTGTTCAGGAGGTAAAGAAAAGCACAATCAAGATCACGCCAACCTGGTTCGAGCTGATGCATTACATCGACGGCAAGTCGCCCGAGCTAACAAGGCGAGTGTACAGTCTGGTAAATCCTGTAGTAGACAAGGAAGTCGAAGTAAAAAGAGCGCTTTCAATCTTCAGAGTGCATACCGGCGCTGGAGAATATCCGCAGTTGCTCGCCGAAACTATGCAGGGCTTCCTGAAGGTTTTTTCCGCAAAAGTCGCGGCAACCTGCTCTACGGTGGTTCTGACGGAGCATCAGGATGCGCAGTTTGGGATGTTCGACTATATCGAGCTCCACAGGGGAGACAAAGTTGGCTACATGCCGGCTGTAACGGCGGTGACTCAGGTCACAGACGTCACAAGGGCTCCCGATGCGGACGTTCACAGCAGCATCGCGATGACATCTGCCATCGAAGTGCTGAACCTCCTCGGATGCGGCGTTTCATCCTCTTTCAAGCTCTTCCCAGTATACGATGCCCCATCAGAGGAGATGTTGGACAGGATCAGATTGAACCTTGACGCGTTCACTTCACGGTACAACCTCGCGATGGAGGATTACAGCTCGCTCAAGACCGGCAAACTCTTCTTCGGGACCAGCGCGCTTGCGACGACAACGAAGGAGCTGCCTACAAGGTACGATCAGATAGAGGAAGGGATGGAAATCATTATTACGAATAAATTTGGCGGACTGCCGGCGCTGAGCCTATACACTCTTGCGCGAATGGACTCTGAAAACATAATCAAGTACGAATCTAACAACGTATCATTTGAAGGAATTACGAAGGCGCGCGATGAAGTGATCAAGAGCCTTAGCGAGCCTCACTTCGCACTTGGAAAAATTATCGCAAAATATTGCCCTGATTTTGGCTCAGCTTTCGACAAGAGTTCTCACATTACCGCAGTGTACCCGGTAGGATCAAAAGGCATATTTGCTCTCGGGTTGCTTGCCGAACTTGCTGGCTCGCACCTTATGATAAACGCGCTTCCCGTGAGGCATGAAGACATCGCGAGGTTTGCGACTGCCGAATTCCTGGTGGATAACGCTACGGCTTCCACCAACGGATGCCAACTGATAGTCGCGACAAAGGACGTCGGAGCCTTGGTAATGGATGACCTGCGCAAACACAATTTCTCGCCGGAGCCAATAGGGCTCGTATCAAAGAAGGGCACTGGCACGGTGTCCTTTGCCGGCACGGAAGGCGTTGAAAAATATGTGGCCTCAAAGGCAAAATTGGCCCGGCTCTTTGGTGAGGTCCAACGGCAGCCCGCAGGTTCGTAAAGACGTTAATATGAAACGGAATGGTAGAGCCGGCATGGGAGATCCAGAGTGTATATTTTGCAGAGTCGTTTCTGGCGAGATCCCTGCAAGGGTCCTGACGCAGAATGAATTGGCAGTGGCGCTGCTCGACGCCTTCCCTTTGGCAGTCGGCCATTCTCTCGTAATCACTCGATCGCACCGCCCAAAGGTTCAAGATTTGACGAGCAAAGAAACCGTCGCGTTGTTTGAAATGACTAGGCAGATCGCCTCGGCGGTAGAAGCAGCAATGCAGGTACCTTCAACCACAATAGCAATCCATAACGGGAGGGAAGCGGGCCAGGAAATTCCTCATGTTCACGTACACGTCATACCAAGGACGCGGGCTGACGGCGCGGGGCCGGTTCATTCAATGTTCAAGGTCAGACCAAAGCTCAGCACGAAAGAATTCGATTCTGTATACGACAAGATTGCCGACAGTCTGGGCAGAGGCTAGGCGGCGGCCCGACATAGTCGCATGTCGCCACCATGTCATCCGGGATACTTCATGATGTCTTCCACAATGCCAGTTATTTCCGAAAGCCGGGCTACGGTATAAGTCGCATGCTCACATTCGCTCATTGGTTGCTGCAACGAGAAAAGCGAGTTCGTGGTTCTGATGGTGGTCATGCCGAGTTTGCGCGCCGGGCAGATATCCGTGTCGAGCCTGTCGCCGACCATGATACACTCTGATGCTTTTCTCCCTGCCTCCTTCATGGCAAGCTTAAAGATCCTCAGGTCCGGTTTTTGCAATTTCACGACTGACGATATCATTCTAACCTTGAAGTAATTACCGAATCCAGATTTCTCAACAAGGTCGAGTATGTCTTCTGCTTGATTTGCTATCAATCCCATTTCACACCCCACTCCTCTGAGGGCGCGGAGCTCGGTGGCGGCATCATCGAAAAATCTGAAAAGTTCCTTCCTCCCCTTTCTTATCTCCGGCCTTAGCTTTTCCAAGATGATTTTCTCGTACCCCGGAGGTGACAGTAACCGGCAGATAACTTTGACCAGTTGCTCCGCGCCACCATGTCCGATCTTGCGATCGCGGATCACACTATCGCGAACTGCTCTGTAGTTCCGCTGGTCAATCCTTGCTCCAAAGCCGTTTAGGGTCTCCAGAAAACGCCTATCGAAGTAGTCGATGAAATTGCGCTCATCAACCAGTGTCTGGCCCAGATCGAAGAAAATGAACGGCCTGCTCATCTAGTGATCCCGTGCTCTGTCCGGTATATTTTCCAGGCGAAAGCGAATATAAATAACTACTCGGCTTTCGGGCTAGACATACTTTAAATATCTATTTTTGTCTTCACGCGTCGTCGGGGAAGGATGTCTGCAAGGGATTATGATATTGTTGTAGCGGGCGGCGGCCTTGCTGGTCTCATAGTGGCTACATCCGCCGCATATTATTCAAACCAGTCGCTGCGAATCCTGGTTGTTGATCGCAACGAAATATCCCAGCTTGGCAAGAAAACGGTAA
The DNA here is from genome assembly GCA_964574725.1 of uncultured Nitrososphaera sp. Lineage (GTDB taxonomy): Archaea > Thermoproteota > Nitrososphaeria > Nitrososphaerales > Nitrososphaeraceae > Nitrososphaera. Next base: position 4,996 of record CAZNOV010000049.1, read on the forward strand.
GCGGCTGGGTGTGCGGCGACGCGGTCGGAAAAAATACTGTTGACTACATGACTGAAAGGATCAAGATCAAATGGGGTCCTCCTGAAATCGAGCATCCCGTCAAAGGTGTCATGGCGTACTCGCCGGATCACGAAACCGGCATTTCATTTGATGGCGAGGGTTACCTTCTAAACAGGCGGCTTCTCCCGCGAAGGCAGTTCAACGACGCTGTCAAGATGGGCGTTGAGGTAAAGGACAGGATAGCACTTCGCTCGCTTGTGGTGGAAGGCGACACCGTGGTGGGGGTGGAAGGCGACGATCTTGGGACCAAGTCTGTGTTCAGGAAGACGGCAAAGCTGGTCGTTGACTGCACGGGCGTCACCTCTGTCCTGCGCACAAACCTTCCCATAAAATCATTCATCCAGCGCAGGATCGACAGGGATGACCTTGAAGCGACAGGCAGGTACATCTATAACTTTGATCTTGCCCAAGACGACAAGACATACTTTGATCCGGACTACTGCATTATCCACCTTGATCAGAAACTTGCCCCCGGCGGATATGCTTGGGTATTTCCGAAGGGTAGGAGCAAGGTCAACATAGGACTGGGCGTCCAGCAGAAGGCCTTTGAAGCGCGTAACAAGGAGATGGGGGTCCATACTGATCTCAAGACCTTGATTGACGAGTACGTTGACCTGAATCCTGCAATTGAGAACCCCCGGCTTGCAAACGGCTCTGAAGATGATGGCAATGCTTCCGGAACTTGGCAGGTCTCTGTGAGGAGACAAAATGACTGTCTTGTTGCCAACGGCTACATACTTGTAGGCGACGCGGCTTGGATGCCCAAGCCACTTGATGCGGGAGGAATCGGGCCGGCTATTGTCGCCGCTACTATAGCAGGAAAGGACGCTGTGGAAGCTCTGCAGGCATCAGATACTTCGGAAAAGGGGCTGTGGCAGTACAACAAGCACTTCATCAACGACTACGGGTACAAGACGGCGGGGCTTGAAGTTTTCAGGAGGATGCTGCAGGGACTCACGAATGAGCAGATCAATTATGGTATGAAGCACTTTCTCTCAAGGATGGACATTGACAAGATTACAAGGGGAGAGCATCCGGAGTTCGGCACCGTGGACAAGGTTGGAATGATAATCAGGGGAGCAATGAACAGGAAACTCGCTGATGATCTCAGATTCTGCGCCGACATGAACAGGGCTCTGACCGAGCACTATTATAACTACCCGGAATCGCCTGAGGGATTTGCAGAATGGAACAGCAGGCTGCAAAACTACCTTGCAGAGGCATTCGCGAAGTACAAATGACATCGCCGTTTGCCGCTTTTCCGGTGCTCGAAACCATCGAAATTCAGGACCTATCTGACATTCGGCGAGCGGTGGACAAGATGGTCGATGCCTACGTCCGACAGAGTTCGGACCAAAGTTTCAGCTATAGGATATTGCTGCCGCGTGGAGAGAAACTGACAGGCAAGGCGAAGAGGATCGGAGTCGCCCTCCAAGGGGAGCTCGTGCTGGGGTTGCGAAAAAAGAACCTAGTGCCAGATGTACGTGAAGTGCGATATCTTCATGATGACGGCCACTATGGCTGGCTCCTGGCAAGCCCCAAGGTATTCGCTCGGTTTGAGAACGGATCTTAATCGCGTCTCCGGGACAGCGTCTATCGCTGCAGATCACTGCCTTCCACACCCTTGCTGTGTTCATGTCCCTTGAACCGCGACATGGAGAATGGCTGTTCAAGTTTCATCGCGTTGCTCAACACAACCGAAATCGCTCCTCCGAAAAGAAATCCTCCAATGATGTCCGTGGGATAGTGCTGCATTACATACAGCCTCGTTATCCCGATGATTACGGGAAATATCCAAACAAGATACCCAGCACTTCTTGATCGGTTGTACAGCGCAAAGCCCACAATAAAGGCTAGGGCGGTAGCCCGCGAAGCGTGACCCGAGGGGTACGAGCAGTCAACAGGAAGCCCACCCGAAGGGTACAAGCAGGTGGCAGTGCTATCACTTTCGATGACCCCTTTTTCTGGCAAATCCAGCGCCGGATCGAATCCATACGGAGGTATCGGTCTTCCCACAGCCGGCTTGATGAACATCACGAGAACAGCAAGAGCTGCTACGGTGATGAGAAATATCAACCCGACCTTTCGTGTGCGCCTAATTACGGTGATGATTATCCCAAAAACGAAAAGTGTCGCGACATCCCCTGTAGTAGTAATGGCAACCATCGCGGCATCGAGCGCTGCGTTTCCATGAACAGACTTGAAATACCTGCTCGAAGCATCATCAAAAGCAAATGTCGCACCAGAAGCAACCAAAATCGTGAAAGTAATTAAGGCCGCCACAAGGATGACGAAATGCATTGACCGCGTTCTTATCATCCATGGCGGCCTGACTAGTGCCGACAAGTGCTAGAGGAGAATGATCGTTGTTGTTTAACTGTTTTCCTAGATCTTTGCCCTGCAGTGGGGGCAGAGCTTTTCGTCTTCAACTTGGGCTATGAATGTCAGGAGGCCACATTCCCTGCAAGTTGCATTTTCAAGGAGCCCCCAAAGTCTGTAATAGCGAGTATTGAAGTTTTGTGCTATGGGTCTTAGCAGGCCGGATTTCTCCATCTCAAGCAGAACATCTTCAAGATCGAGCACGTCCAGCTCGACAGTCTTGTATCTATCAATCTCGTTCAGGTAGCCGAGTATTTCATCGTTGGAAAATCTTACATCACTGTCGTTGAACCTATCGAAAATAATCTTCCGAATATCTTGCCGGCTGACTTTGGTCGTCACAGACATTCAGAGGCCCTTCGATTCGTCCTGCAACTTTTTCGCAGAGTCTGGGTCTCTGTCAGCATAGTATCTCACCATGCCCAGTTTCAGGACTTTCAAAGAGAGGAGAGCGCACTTGATCCTGGCCGGACCCAGTGACGTGAGACCGATGTTCCCAAGGATGTCGTCTTTCGATAGGTCTTTGACGGAAGTGAGCGGCTTGCCCATCACCATTTCAGTGAGCATGGACGCGCTTGCCTGGCTTATGGCGCAACCCCTGCCTTCAAACTTTATGTCCTTTATTTCCCCTCCGTCGACCTTTAGATGAATATCGATCTCGTCGCCGCATAGCGGGTTGCTGTCGTGGATGCTGACATCAGCCTCGGGAAGCTTGCCTTTGTTGCGAGGGTTGCGGTAGTGGTCTAGGATTATCTCACGATAAATGTCATCGCTCAAATCTTAAACAGTCTCCTCGCCTCATGAAGTGCGCCAATAAACGTGTCGATCTCTTCTTTTGTGTTGTAGATATAAAAACTTGCCCGGGAAGTAGCGGCGACGTCAAGCCTTTCCATGAGCACCTGGGCGCAATGGTGACCGGACCTGATCGCAACGCCATGATCGTTCATAATGGTAGCTAGATCATGTGGGTGTATGTCACCAATGTTAAATGAAACTACTCCGCCCCTGTCATCAGTACTGCGCGGCCCGTAAAGCGTTACTCCTTCGACGCCTGAGATCTTTTGGATCGCATGTTTTGTCAATTCTATTTCGTGCTCCCTGACCTTGTCCATGCCGATGTTTTCCAGATAATCGATCGCCGCTGAAAATCCGATGACGTCAGCTATGTTGGGGGTTCCTCCCTCGAACTTGAACGGAAGGTCATTGTACCTTGTCTCGTACTTGTGGACTTCTTTGATCATGTCGCCGCCCCCTATGAAAGGCGGCATCTTCTCCAAGATTTCCTTCTTTACGTACAGTATTCCTACGCCTGTTGGACCAAGCATCTTGTGCGCTGAAAACGCCATAAAGTCGCAATCCATATCCTGAACGTCCACCTTCATGTGCGGGACAGACTGGGCTCCGTCAACCAGTACGGGGATGCCCTTCTCGTGTGACATTCTGATGATGTCGTTCACTGGCACGATCGTGCCAAGAACATTTGACATGTGGGATACTGATACCAGCCTTACCTTGTTGGTGTCAAGATGCTTCCTGTATTCCTCCATCTTCAGGTAGCCATTGTCATCGACTCCGATGTATTCCAGCTTTGCCCCCTTTTCGCCAGAAAGTATCTGCCAAGGCACTATGTTGCTGTGGTGTTCAATTTCGGTGATCAAAATCCTGTCGTCCTTTTGGACATTCGCCCTTCCCCACGAATACGC
>CAZNOV010000050.1:0-7092 GCA_964574725.1 uncultured Nitrososphaera sp.
GATTTGTTAATATATTCACGAATCGCTTTTCAGACCGTTGACGGAGGGCGAGAGCGGCGGCTACCGGGGGGATGGCCGTGGACTTCTCTTAAAGCACAACATTTCGATCGGCGACACCGTCGAGGTCGATACTGTTGACGACAAGCTGTCAGGAATAATCATGCCCCGGTACGAGGCAGCCAGCGATGAATTCATCGTAATCAAGCTAAAGAGTGGCTATAATGTTGGCATCAGAATACCAAGGATCAGGTCTATAAGGAAATTATCGCGAAATACTGCGTCCGTGAATGTCAAGTCAAGCGGCAAACCGGAGAACAAGAACCTTCCGAGACTTGCCCTCATAAGTACGGGCGGAACGATCGCAAGTAAGGTCGACTACAGGACGGGAGGAGTTCATCCTGCGCTTTCTGCCTCGGAGTTGTACGATTCTGTACCGGAGCTTGCTGCTGTTGCTCAGATAGAACCTGAAGTTCTACTTAGCGAGTACAGCGAAAACCTGAACCCCGGGCACTGGACAATGATCGCTCAGAAGATTGCAGATAAGGTACAGAAAGGCACGTTCAGTGGGGTAGTCGTCTCCCACGGGACCGACACCATGCATTATAGCGCCGCAGCTTTGAGCTTTGCTCTGCAGCGACTTCCGGTGCCGGTTGTCCTGGTCGGGGCGCAGAGGTCATCGGACAGGCCATCTTCCGATGCCGCTCTAAACCTCTTGGGTGCGACCACATTCGCTGTCGGGTCGGAAGTCTCCGGAGTCTTTGTGGCGATGCATCATGGCACGTCCGACGACGCTGTTGCGATTCACGTCGGAACGAGGGTGAGGAAGAATCACACCAGCAGGCGCGATGCTTTCGAGTCAATTGACGTGACACCTGTAGCGCTCGTCAGAAATGGCAGGATAGAGATGCAGAAGAAGAGCAGCATCAAATTGACTCCTAGGAAATCGGATGCTCAGCTGAAACTCTCGCCTAAGTTTGATGCCAGTGTTGCCCTGCTAAAGTACCACCCGGGGTTTGATCCTAGATTCATTGATTACGCAGTAACTGCGGGATATAAGGCGATTATTCTCGAAGGAACAGGCCTCGGCCACGTCAGTAGGGAATGCTATCCAGCGTTGAAGAATGCCATCAAGGCAGGTCTTGTGGTATGCATGACGTCCCAGTGCATCTGGGGGCGAGTAGGAATGACAGTGTATGACACAGGAAGGGACCTTCTTGAGATAGGAGTTGTACCGTTATCCGACATGATTTCAGAAACAGCGACTGTCAAGGCAATGTGGGCCCTCGCTAATACAAGAAACGTCAGTTCGACGATAGAGATGATGAAAGAAAATGTCGCAAACGAAATGTCATCCGCTCTTCCAATTTCTTGACAGGCAAGGCTTAATACGTGCGCAAATGAAAAATTTAACCCAGTGGCGGAATTAAGCCCGGCATCGCTTAACCTGAAAGTTGGATTTGAAATTCATCAGCAGCTGGCAACAGAAAGCAAGCTGTTCTGCGCATGCAGCTGCATGGAAGCAGACGCGTATGGCACCACATTTGTGAGAAGGCTGCGGCCAGTGCAGAGTGAGCTTGGAGCCATTGATCCTGCTGCGATGTTTGAATTCAGCAAGCTCCGAGCTGTGGAATATTACTCGGCTACCGGGTCAAGCTGCCTGGTAGAAGCGGACGAGGAGCCCCCACACGACGTTAACAGTGAAGCGCTTGAAACTGCGTTGATAATTTCACTCGCACTCCACTCCAAGGTAATGGATGAGATTCATGTCATGCGCAAGATAGTAATAGATGGTTCGAATACCACGGGTTTCCAGCGTACCATGTTAGTGGCAACAGGCGGCTACATCGACGTCGCAGGGAGGAGAGTCGGTGTGCAGAGCATATGCCTAGAAGAGGATGCCGCAAAACTGATCGAAGATGGCATCCAGAACCGAAAGTACGGTCTTGACAGGCTTGGCATCCCGCTAGTTGAGATCGCGCTCGAGCCCCTGAGCGGAAATCCCGCGGAATTCAAACAGGTTGCCCTCACTCTGGGCAGGCTCCTAAGGGCCAGCAAGCGAGTTGCACGCGGGCTTGGCAGCATCAGGCAAGATGTAAACATCTCTGTGCAGGACGGTCCGGTAGTTGAGGTTAAGGGGGTACAGCAGCTTGATCAGCTCGTCAAGGTTATCCAGTACGAAATGAAGCGGCAGCATGGCCTATTCATGATCTCTCAAAAGATAGGTGAAAGGAGATTAGACCCAGAAAAACTAGGCGATAGAATCGAAGATGTCACAGACATCCTGACCGGCTCCCAGTCCAAAGTAGTAAAGAACATCCTTCGCACATCCGATTCTGTGTTCAGTGCCATTCGACTCCCGGGTTTTTCTGGACTGATCGGATATGAGCCGTACCCTGGAATTAGGATTGGAAAGGAGCTCGGGAGGATGGTAAAGTTCTATGACCTGAATGGGGTGTTCCATTCTGATGAGCTTCCAAACTATGGCGTCGCCGACAAGCAGGTCGAACAAGTAAGGAAGAAACTGCAGGCGGGAGAGGCCGACGCATTTGTAATCGTTGGTGGTCCCATGAACAGGGTAGGGTTTGCCGTCGCCGCAATAGTTGATCGTCTAAAGTCTTCGACAGCCGGTGTCCCGGCTGAAACTCGGGCTGCCACCCTGGAAGGCGAGACTGTGTTCCTGAGGCCAAGACCGGGAGCGGCAAGGATGTATCCCGAGACTGACATACCCACCATTGCAATCACCGATTCGATGCTCTCCCACCTAAAAGACAAGGTCCCGAGACCATGGGATGAAATTGTTCGCTCCATTGCCAAAAAGCACAATCTTAACAACAAGCTCGCAAGCCAGATCTTTGACTCTGACTATCTGTCAATATTTGAGGAGATCGCATCCAAGACGCATGTGTCCCCGACGTTCATCGCATCAAAGCTCACCGAGGATATTGTCAGCCTCCAGAGGCAAGGACAAGACTCCTCCGCGCTGAATGATGACGCCCTAATCGACATTTTTACAAGGCTTGACACAGGATCCATTGCCAAAGAATCGGTCATCCTCATATTTGAAAAGCTGATGAAAGAAGAGGCCAGAACAGTAGTCGGCGCGATTGAATCCTTGGGGACGTCATCCTTAAGTGATGAAGAGCTTTCCGCGGCGCTCGACAAGATAATTCAAGAAAACGTGGCCCTCATAGGTGAAAAAAATTTGGGTTCGCTTGGCACACTCATGGGAAGGAGCATGGCTGTTCTCAGGGGCAGGGCCGACGGAGAGAAGATAAATGCTATGCTCAAGGATAAGCTGGAAAAGCTGGTCAATCGCTAGCCCGTCGCTGGCGTCGCGAAAACTGACAAGACAACAAGTCCTCTTTTGCGATGATTGGTTTGAGTAAGGTTCTTTAGATGTCTGATGGTGAAAGCTCCGACATTGACGGTTGAAAGGTTTACTGACGAGAAGGTGGATTTTCATCCCAAGTCATGGCTATCCAGATACCGCCGTACTTCGTTAGGTTATGTCACGAAGATGCTGCTATTCTACCACGGCATAGGTTTCGGTCTGGTTCTTGCTGGAGATGTCATCATCCAAATTGCGATCCCAGACTACGAAGAGCCAAGCATACCAAGGTCGCTTCCTTCAGTCCTAGCCGCCGGACCACTCGAGGAGACGATATTCTTTGGGATCCCCTTCTACGTGTTCGGCAACGCGTACTCTGTGCTTGTCACCGGTGCTGTTTGGGTTGCAATACACCTGCTGAACACAGACACACTAGAAATCAGCAGCCTGGCGTTCGGGAATCTGCTGTTCGTTCTGCCTTCTCTCTTTTTTAGCCTCAGAACCTGGATAAGCGGCAAGGGATGGTTTGCGATCCTGACCCATTCCGGCTGGAACGGGATATTGTTCGCTGCAGGATGCACTGCAGGAGAATTTCCGTGTTCAGTACTAGATACCGATTATGAGACCACAATTTTCTGGCTCGTTGCTTCGGCAGGACTGACGGCGCTTACTTACGCCCTGTACAGACGAAGGGAGAGCAAGGAACGGCAACGCTTGGCGGCCTAACTCCGAATTCAATATATATGTCAGCAATTTTCTTAGAGAAAACATATGGGCCAGGCTGAAAGCAATGTAACGGTAACCGTTACAGTTGGTGAAGTAAAGGTACAATTCAGTGGCTCCGCCGAATCTGTCATGTCGTCAGTCATGACTTTTCTCACAAAGCAGGTACCTTCGATGGATCTGGCGAAAAAAATCCGTCTCAGCTATGCCGCGCCAGAGCTGATCGAAAGATACTCGAAGTTCATCAAGATCACAAATGAAGGCCCTCGCGTGATACCAGAGGCAGAGGCAAATCTGTCAGACAAGGATATAGTTGCTCTTCAGCTCGTAGGAGCAAGGATAGCCAAGGAAATTGGCAAGATGCAAGATGATGCTATGCAGGTTTCCGACATACACGCTGCGACAGCGCTGAATCCCAAGTCAATCAGTTCCAGGATATCAGAAATGGCGAAAGCCGGTCATGTATCGCGCGATGAAAACGAAGCAGGCAGCTATCGAATTACTACTGCAGGAATTCACTGGCTCGAAACTGCGATGGCGAAAAAATCGCGGTAGCGCTAGCCGCCAACCGGCCTCTTCTGGATGTACCGAAAGTTTCGCATAGTTCCAGTTCTTGTCAAGATGTTTTCCCTCACCATGTCGGCCAGAGAGTGGGAGACAGCAGTTCTGTCGTAGTTATACCCCCTTCTGCCGAGCTCCTCGTGGACTTCGCCGAGCGCCCTTTCATCAGAAAAATAACTTTCTTGCCAGAGGTTGTCGAGCAATCCGCGGCATGTCATCCCTGGTTTTGCAGTTCTCTTTTCAGCGTCTCCCCTAAGCCGCGCGTCAGACTCGACCGGTCTTGATCGAAGCAGCTCCACCTCCTGCCTGAGCTTGTCGAGCTGGTCTTGAATCGCTGGGCTCATCTTGCTTGCGTCCAAGCTTTCCAGAACTGTTTCCACGACCTGCTTTACTCGTGATTCCAAGCAGGTTATTTCGACCTCCCACTCTCCGTGTTTTAGCTTTATCTTGACATCCTCGGGGACGCTGTCGCTCAATTCTTGTTTATATATACCGATTTGAATGCAATTGATAAACTTGTTGCTGAGCATATTGACCATGTTGCACAAGATTAATATATTTGTGCCCGCAGTTGTTGTTGACCAACATGCATGCACAACTAGACCATCGATTTGGGGCCACAAGCCTATCAGAACTCGACGTTGTGGACTCGGTAAGCAGGTGTCTCACACCGCAGCTGGAAGAACTGAGGGGCAGGAGAATCATTTTCAGCCGCGACGACACAAAGCTGTTCCCGGTTGACGGCTGGGGATTAAGAACGATGCTGCATCCCAGAGTGGTTACTACGGTACGACCCGTGAACGAAAACACGATAGTGGCTGCGGTGGATTCCAGCTGCATCGAGCTCGCAGAAACTGAAGAGGGAAGTCTTTACGCGGCAAAATGCGGGATCGCAACGGCGTTTGGCGGCCGGTCATTCATGCATTTCAAGATAGGTCCGGTCTTGTTTTATATGGGCGAAAGCACCGCACACAGATCGGATCTGGATGACAAAGTTGCAAAGGCCGTGCTTGTCGACACTGATTTGGCGAAGCGACTTGTCAGGGTACGGGCCGAAAGGGCGGTGCAAAACGAACTCGCAGGCCACTTGCACAACTCGATCATATTGGTGGACGGATCGCTCAAGGGAACGCTATTCGAAGAACGTGAAAGAAGCGTCAAGAAAATTTCAGAAATGTGCTCACTTCGTAAGAACGCTATAATCGGAATAAGCAAAGGGACAAAGCTCAAAGCCCTAGAAAGAGCTGCGGCACCACTTCTAAAGGTTGCAGGACCTGCATACATCGACGTCGATAATCTAGTCAAAAGCCTAGTCAGAAATGCAGCAGGCCTCAGCCTAATGGTCAGGCTGGCGGCCAGCAGCCCCGCGCTGCGGACGGATATCATCGGAAGCGGACATGATGAAATTCTTGGCAAACTGATTTACAATGACAGTGTTGCAGGAGGGTACCCTGAAACGCTGCGGCTCGCTCACTGCATTTCGACCTTTACAAGTACCGAAGTCACCTGTCTGAGGGGTCATGTGCTAAATAACTACGGGGTAACAGAACTGGCATCAGAAGACATACGAAAGACGCTTTTCGGATCTATCCCGGTGTGAAAATACTATCCAAGAGCGGCAACGAGCTTCTGCTTCTTGCAATGAAAGAAGATTCGCCATCAAAGGGTGATTACATGCTCATCGAAGACAAGAACCGTAGCATGATAGTGCAGGTCTATGAAGAAGAATACCTCTCCTCGCAGTCCATGATCGAGGACATTGTCAGAGAAGAGGTAGTAAATGCCGCGAGCGTTGAAAGCCTTCACGATCCGCTCAACATCGGGAGTCTTTCCCGACTGGTAAGGGACGCAAGGATCTTCAGGGCGAAGATAAGGGCGGCGGTTAATGCCGACGGCAAACTTTCAAGCGACGTTACGTGGCTTCCGTCTAGGGTCGAATCAAAGATAAGACGGCTCGGCATGAAAGAGCTCGATGCCTATCTCGGAAGGGAGGGCGTGTTCCCCATCCCGCTTGGAACCACTGGCGGCTCCGAGGAATTCGATATCTATGCAGAAGACCTTGACGGAAAGCTCACGATCATAACCGGTAAGAAGGAATCTGGAAAATCGCATCTCTCCAAGATACTTGTCAAGACGCTCGTGCAGCATGGTGCTTTCGTGGTCGTTTTTGATCTGAATAATGAATACAGCGGCCTCGCGTGGAATCGCGACGGATCGCCCTCCGCCATTCATAAGGAGGTGAAGTTGCTTGAGCCCGGAAAATCGCTGAGATTCAAGTTAGACTACTGCGGCAAAGGTGCCGTCTCGAGTATGCTAAAGAATGCCCTTGACATGCCGGCGGCATCGCTACGCGAATTCTTTCGCATCTGGGACTGGCTGGAAAACAAGAAGTCTTTGGGAATAGAAGCCATAGGAAACGCAGTGAATACCTGGAACATTAACGAGCTGGTTCGCGATGCTCTGGTATCGAGGTACCACGT
>CAZNOV010000050.1:7102-9109 GCA_964574725.1 uncultured Nitrososphaera sp.
GTACCACGTGATACATTCATCGAGGCTGTTCAGTGAGGATGTTGCCTGCTGCTTTCAGTTCGAAGACGTGATTTCAAAATCAGGACGAGGCTGCGCGCTCGTCATAAGCATGGGAAATATTTCGTCCACCTCGCGTCGAATGGTTGTAGAGCTTGTGCTTAGCAAACTTGTTGACTTGCTCGAGCGAGTAAGCATACCCCCCATTTTTCTTTTCGCTGAAGAAGCCCACCTTTACATCAGGGAGACCTATTGGGAGGATATCATTACGCGGATGAGGCATTTTGGAATATATACAACATTCATCACGAATCAACCTGACGCGATCAGCGACGGCATTTACCGACAGGTCGACAACATTTTTCTGTTTAATTTTACCAACGACACAGACCTTGACAAGATCTCTAAGGTGTCGCTCGCGGACAACGACACTATCAGGTCAATAGTTCGGACGTTGCCGCAGCGCCACTGCCTTTTGATTGGCAGAGCGGTACGCGACCTCCCTGTCGTCGTAAAAATAGCGGCAGCCGAGGTCCTTACACTGGGCGAAACAAAAAAATTCTTTAGCAGGAAATGAATCAGTCGATGGCTCCCGGGCCACGCTTCTTGGTTCCGATATCCACTGCTTCGCTCACTGAAGAGACGAATATCTTGCCGTCACCGGCAGAGCCTGTGCTAGCCGTGTCCATGATCGCTTTGATCACCTTCTCGACATCAGAGTCCTCCACTACGGTCATTACGTTAGCTCTAACCGAGAACTCGGCGGCAATCCTCATCGTACCCCTTCCGGTCTGAACCTTTGGCTTTTCCCCCTTGCCCCTTCCCTTCGCATCAAGAATAGTTGTTCCGCCGACTCCGACCTTTTTCATTGCCTCATTAACGGCGCTAACCTTCTCGGCCGCGATAATTGCCTCTATACGTTTCATGGCACGATGTAAAGAAAGTTGCAATATAAGGTTTTCAAATAATCAGCCTGCCATCAGTCAATATAACCCTAAATGGTTGCTCTAATGTAAATATCATAGAATTTACATTTTGCATATTCGTGAGGAGCTTTGACGGAGTGAAACCTTGAGGAAAAGCTTCTTCGGCTGATAAGATACCGTGCAAGACCTCGCGCCAGAGGCCAATGATACGCTGCTTTCATGGACCTACTGCCTGAGCTTTTTCTGAAGGTAGATCCGCTTCATGCGGGTCAGACCGAAGACAAGAGCGACGACCGAGGCTAAGGCAATGCTCGCCTGAGCAATTGACACCAAGGTGGCGTCGCCTTCGCTCCCAAAAAAGTGAGTGTCAATCGGTGCAATAAACAGCACCAGAAATGCCGCAGCTGCCAGGATCATCATCCACATTCCTGCTACGAAAAGCGCCAAGCCAGTGATCCTTGTGTTAATGTTTGTCATGGCGCGAAAAAGATAAGGTACTGGATGGCTATGGAGGCGAATGCAAGAAGGGCGGTAAAGATAGCAAGCTTGAATATTTGGCGAGCTACCTCCCTTTCAGACAGCGGACCTTCCGCCAGTATAAGCCTGACCAATGTGGCTGGAGCAAACTTGTCACCTGATGCAGCCAGCCGAAAATCATCGAGGAGGACTACGGGGCGCGTCCTTACCTGCCTGTGTTCTACAATCTTTTTCACGCTTGCTAGGAACAGGAATGAGTTCATTACAGCAGGCAAAAGGGCAATCACTCCTATGATTTCGGAACTCCCGGCTATGGCAAGAGCGCCGTACATTGCACCGAGCAGGAGAGTTCCCGAATCGCCGGGAAAGATTCTGCTTGGAAATTTATGGTACCTATACAGCGCGACCGTGCCAAAGAGCAGTGGTAGACCCGCCAGAAAAATTTCGATGCTCCCTCCAAAGATCGCCATGCTTGCAAGAAGTGGAATTGCAGCTATTATCATAAAGCCGCTTGCCACGCCGTTCAGGACATCAATAGAGTTGACCGTATTGCCTGTTATCGGTATTATGACAAAGATCAGAGGAACATAGAGCAGTGGTATGAATG
>CAZNOV010000051.1:0-8723 GCA_964574725.1 uncultured Nitrososphaera sp.
AAACGCCAGCTGGATGGCGTTGCCGGAGCCTTCCGTCACTTCGGCTCTTTGCGAAGAAATCATCACCTGTGATACCGTTGCAAAGACCAAGACGGCGCAGACACCTGCGACAAGTAGACCCGAAGCTTTACTCACGCAAAGACCCATATTCTTGTATGAATAAGACTATTAGATAAGTATAGTATAGAAGTCTCTCTTGCAGCCTCTCAGTTGAGAGGCCCTTTTTCGCTAGGCAACTCGGATGAAAGATTACGGGCCCGGAGGGCTTCGATCCCACGACCTGCGGTTCCGAAGACCGCCGCGATATCCTGACTACGCTACGGGCCCCGACAGCTTCAATGAGCACTCATATATCAAAGGTTCCGTTCACATGTCAACTCAAGATAGACTTGCATCTGCGACTATCATGAGCGGCTCTGCACGGCGCGCCGAAAGCGCCGAAACGGTAATGAACCCCCGGTGTGATATTCTGGACACATGCTCCTTGCACTGCGCCAGATATTTTGTGACCATTCAGAGTCGTTTGCCTACCGCAAATATGACGAATATGCTTTTGAAGAGTTTAGCAGATGCAAAAGGTGTGGCAAGACCCTGATGCGCTTTTCAGGTTTTGACGAAGACATCAGGGGTTAGGGCTTGAACGTCTACGTTCTGGTTGTCACCTGGTTTGCAGGCGCGGTGGTGGCGGGTCTTGCACTGCTCATTCCAGATTACTCTTACTACCTGGCAGTGGGCGTGGCTGGCTGGGTAACGATATGCGCCGCCACCGGTCTTATCGTGTATGAAATAAAGCGCACGCGGTCGGAGGACAGGAAAAAGAGCGAACTGGCGTAGAATTGTAGTTTAGCCCTTGCCGCCCTGCTCTTCTATCACAACAAGTGTAACGGTTGAAGTTATTCCGGGAACCTTGCGGATCTTGCTTGTTATCGTGTGGTTCATCTGCTCAGTGTTCTCTGACTTTACCTTGACAAATATGTCGTGAACGCCGTACGTCCCGCGCGCCTCCTTTACGTCTGGAAGCTTTGAAATTTCGTTGATGATCTTTTCTTCCGAGCCTAGAGTGCAGTTCACAAGAATGTATGCGGTTGGCATATGGCAGATACAAGGAAAAGTTGCTATTTAGTCTTTACCTTTTGGTGACATTGCGCCTGTCCGGCTGGATATAGTGTTCGATCAGCATTTTGTCATAGCACTGGCTGCACAGCATGCCGGAAATATTCCACTCCGGCATTGGGTTATACTTGAAAGTGCCGAAACTCTCGCCGCACAGTGCGCACTTATCTGCATCCAAGCCGGTCATCGCGATCTTGGTCCGCCTCTGAAATAAAAGCTATTCCAGATCTTTGTTCGTGTACAGCGCGTGGGTCATGCAAAATGGGCAAATCAGCGCGAATGCCGCTCCTCCGTCAATGTCTGTCGAGATTTCCTGCCTCCCCGTGTCAACCGCGGGAGCCAGGAATTTTTTTGAGCAGCCCTTGCACCTGACTGACCTCTGCTGCACGCAGCAGGCACTGTTCACCGGAATATATAGAATTAATATGGGGAGATAGACCAATCGTAGCGAAGATGGGCAGGCCGGGGATAATCGCTTTTCCCGTTATCCTTGTACTTGGAGGGATCACTGCGTATCTGACGCTCACATACTTTACGGACGCAACTCCGGATGCAGGGATTGTAAACTCTCCTTATTGGAAAGAGCTGTCGGCGTCAGCTGGAAATGAAACCGGTGGCGGCGGGGCCAAGGATGTGGACGAATCCCAATATACGAAAATTGTTACTGTGCGCATATTGGAAGGGTCGGCAACTCAGGGGAACCCCGACTATGAACCAGATTCTGCAAGAGCAACCACGGATGCATTGATAACATGGCTGAACGATGACACTAATATTCACACCGCGACCAGCGGCACTGGCTCTGGGGATGCCGAATCGGGCAAACTGTTTGACAGCGGATTCCTCAATCCAGGCGACAAGTACAGTATCCCAGCTGAAGAAATCGGCGCAGGAGAGCATGCGTACTATTGCCAGGTGCATCCGTTCATGACTTCAACGATAACTATTGAATAATTCATTCTTGCTGTCCTGCCAGTCACTAGCCATGAGAACGTCCTGTCGTTACAGAACTCTCGAGCCCAATGCTTATATTGCGTAAAATATAACACCGTTATATGACATTCCTGGAGGTCAGGGATCTCCACGTTAGCATCGAGGGCAAGGAAATTCTTTCTGGTCTCAACCTAACTGTGAACAAGGGCGAGGTCCACGCGATAATGGGTCCCAATGGCTCGGGAAAGAGCACTCTTGCAAATGCCATTCTCGGCCATCCCAAATATACGGTACAGTCAGGCGACGTCATGGTCAACGGCGAGAGCATAATGAAACTCTCCACCGACGCCAGGGCGAGAAAGGGCATTTTTCTCGGGTTCCAGTACCCTACTGAAATCTCGGGAGTCGGCTACAGCCACTTTTTGAGAAACGCCTACAATACGCTCAGCAAGTCGATGCCCGAACAGCAAAACCGCGAAGTGTTTCTAACCGTACGAGAATTCCACGAGTATGTGAAAAAGAACCTTGACGCTGTTGGACTCGACCCGTCCTTTCTCAGCCGGTACCTCAATGAGGGCTTTTCCGGCGGAGAAAAGAAGAGATCCGAGGTAATGCAGATGCTGGTACTCAAGCCCAACATTGCGATACTAGACGAGCCGGACTCGGGCCTTGACATCGACGCGGTCAAGGCTGTGGCAGAGGCCATAAACAAGCTGATTGACACCGGAGCCGGAGTGATCGTGATCACCCATTATGCAAGAATCCTGCGATACCTGAAAAAGCTCGATTACGTGCACGTGGTTGCAAAGGGCAGGATCATAAAGTCAGGCGGAAAAGAGCTTTCGGAAGAGCTGGAAGCAAAGGGCTACGGTTGGCTCGGGCTCGAAGACAAGTAGAAATAGGGTCTGACGTTCTTCTCTCATCTGCATGGCTGAGTCACCGGCAACCACCTTTCTCAACTTTTCATTCTTCAAGGTGGACCCAAAGTGGCGCTGGCTCAACGAAATAGGCAAGGACGAGGCGGCCAAAGAGTTCGCCAGCCTGATGGAAGTCGCAGGTACAAAGATGAAGGTGCGCACCTACTCCACGGTGGGCCTGCGCGAAGATGCAGATTTCATGATATGGATGATCTCTGACACGATCGAAAAGACGCAGGTGATGACTTCAAAAATCTACACAACGGTTCTTGGAAAATATCTTAGCCCGTCCTACGTGTTCCTATCCGCAGCGCGGCCGTCAGTATATTCATCCCGTGTGACACCGGGCTTTATGACAGACGAGCAGCCTATGAAGTACGTCATCGTCTATCCCTTTGTAAAGTCAAGGGAGTGGTACCTGCTGCCGTTCGAGGAGCGGAAGCAGATGATGGAAGAGCACATACAGGTGGGCCGCAAGTTCCCGCAGGTGAGGCTGAATACCACGTACTCGTTTGGTCTTGACGATCAGGACTTTATGCTTGCCTTCGAGACCGCGGACCTGATGGCATTCCAGGAGCTCATAATGCAGCTGCGTGAAACGCGGGTAAGCAGACACATTGTTAGAGACACTCCAATGATTGTCTGCGTTTATAAGGGAGTCGAGGATATCGTCAAAAGTCTGGGCTAATGGAGGCGCTCAAGGAGTGGGCCGTTGTTTGCAAGGCCCTTGAAGAAGGCCGCCAGGTTATTCTACTGCGCAAGGGCGGCATAATGGAGTATCGCAAGGGTTTTGAAGTGAGGCATGAAAGGTTCCTGATGTTTCCCACGTACGAACACCAATCAAGCGATCACTTGCAGCCAGATTACGCGGGCAGGCTCGATGAGGTTCTAAAGGATGCTCCTCCCGCGGGAACAAGCATGCTGACCAGCTTTGCACAGGTTCTTGACGTCAAGGAAGTAACTGACAGGTCGGTGCTCAAGCGGCTGGAACACTTCCACGTCTGGAACGAAAGCTATGTTAAAGCCAGAATGGACTATAACCCCAGCAAGCCGATGAGCGTGATGCTAGTACGGGTATTCAAACTTGGCAGACCGGTAAAGGTTGAAACTAGGGAGGAATGGGCGGGCTGCAAGTCATGGGTCCCGGTTAACGTCGATGTAGGTGCTGCGGAGCCGGCTCTGACCGATTCAGAATTCGGCAAGATCTCTTACAAAGTCAGGGAGGCGCTTTCGATAGCGGCATGAAGTACAGAAAACTCGGGAAGAGCGGCATAAGAGTCAGCGAAATAGGCTTTGGCGCGTGGACCGTGGGACTCGACTGGTGGGGAAAAAAGATTGACGACGAAGAAGCAATCCGGATGCTAAAGCGCGCTTATGATCTGGGAATCAACTTTTACGAGACGGCGGACATGTACGGCAAGGGCAAGAGCGAAAGGCTGATCGCGCAGGCGTTCAAGGGGATGCGTAATGAAGTCGTGTATTCGACAAAGTGGGGCTATGACATGTACGGCGAAGCCCAGATAGGTCACAGCGAGCTTCCGCAAAAGCACAATTCTGAATTTCTGAGCTATGCGCTTGAGCAGAGCCTTGCCAGGCTGCAGACCGATTATGTCGACGTGTACAGCCTTCATAACCCAAAGATGGACGCCATCAAGAACGACGCCCTTTTTGCAAGCCTCGACGATCTGGTTGCCAGAGGAAGGATAAGAAGTCACGGTGCTTCACTCGGTCCGGCGATCGGATGGAAGGAAGAGGGGCTGGCGGCCATAAGGAACAGGAACATCACTTGCCTCCAGACCGTTTACAACATCTTGGAGCAGGACCCCGGGCGCGACTTTATGAGAGAAGCAGAGCGCCATGGTGTAGGCATCATGGTAAGGGTTCCGGACGCGTCCGGACTGCTGACAGGCAAGGTCACGGCGGACACTGCGCTGGATAAGAACGACCATCGGAGCTTTAGAAAGCGCGAGTTCATCCTCGAGGCACTGAAAAAGATCGACACCATGAAACCGATCGCCAGCAGCAGGGGTTGGAACACGACAGAGCTGGCCATCAAGTTCATCCTGTCGCATAAGCAGATCTCTGTCGTCCTCCCGACGATGATAAGCGTCGAAGAAATTGAAATGTATGCTGCGCTGTCAGACGGCAACTATCTTGATGTCTCGGAAGCAACTAGGGTAGAAGAGATGTACGAAAAGAACTTTTACGTGCCCCGTGCCGAATCCAAATGAGC
This sequence comes from uncultured Nitrososphaera sp., assembly GCA_964574725.1. Classification (GTDB taxonomy): domain Archaea; phylum Thermoproteota; class Nitrososphaeria; order Nitrososphaerales; family Nitrososphaeraceae; genus Nitrososphaera. The sequence continues at coordinate 5,197 of CAZNOV010000051.1, forward strand.
GCGACCGAAGACCTGCTTCAGGACCATGTCCTTATCAGGCGGCTCCAGTCGGTAATTGAAAAATCATACACAATGCTCTACCAAGGAAGAGACGTTCCTTTTGGAGATCTGTTGAAAATTGCCGATATCATCGAGCAGTTTGTTGACCAATTCCACCATGGCAAGGAGGAGACAGGCTACTTTGCCGAAGCCGAACACAGAGATCACTATTCTGACGAAATACGGAAATTTGTAGTAGAGCACGAGTTTGGGAGAAGAATAGCAAAAAGGGTCAGAATCCACCTGGAAGAATTGCTTCAGGGAAAGAACGCACGAGAGCCGCTGGCCAGATACCTCAAGACGTATGCAGTGTTTATCCTTGACCACACTTCCAAGGAGGACAGGCTCTTCACGGAGATCAAGGAGAAGCGATCACTTTCTGATGAAGAGAGCCTCAGAAAGCAATTCGATCACATGCGGCGTGACCGCATGCGCAGGACCGGCGACCTTGTTCAAGTTCTGGAGCAACTCGAAAAGGCCGAATGGGCAGCCTAGACAAAATATTTCACGCGCTCTTTCTTGAACTCGCGTGAGCTGAACAGGATCTGGTAGTCGTTGATCCCCACAGCTGCCGACATCTCTTTGGCCATCTTTTCTGCCGCCTGCAATGTGCGCGCGTGCACCATGCTAAAGAGGTTGAAGCGCCAGTCAGAGTACACCGGCCTGTGGTAGCAGTGGCTCACCTGCGGAAACGATGCAAGCTTTCGGCCAACTTCGTCGACCCTCTCCTCAGAGACATGCCACACAACCATGCCGTTGGCAACAAATCCGGCATCGCGATGACGCAGGATTGCAGCAAAACGCCTCATCACGCCCGAGCTCTCGTATTCCTTGGCCTTTGCGAATAGCTCCGCGGTTGCGATGCCTAGGCTGTCGGCGAGCTCCCTAAATGGCTCTGAGACAACCTTCAGGTCCTTCTGCAGTTCTCTTATGAATTCCTTGTCCCGTTCGCTCAGTGGAACCCTGTCCGGGTTCAGCTGCTTTACTTCGTCCGTAGCCTCAGGCTTGGAGGCGTCCTCGTTCACCATATCGAGCTTTACCCCGATCTTGTACAGCTTCAGTGTCGGCAGGACGCGGTACTTTATCACGCCGTCGAGCGCAGCCATCTTGTCGAGGTCCTGCTTCATGTCAGAGCCCGGGGGGACTGCAAGGGTAAACCACATGTTGTATTCGTGGTTGCGCTCGTAGTTGTGGCTGACTCCGGGATGCTCGTTCACCACCTCCGAAACGTAGTCTAGCTTGTCGGGCTGTACTGCAAAGGCGACAAGTGCACTCTTGTATCCCAGTCGCCTGGTGTCAAAGATTGCATTGATCTGCCTTATCAGGCCAATCTCCTTCATTGCCGCAATGCGCCGCATGACCTCTGATTCAGAAATTCCATACCTCTGGGCGATTTCCAGGTACGGCCTGTCAACCAGTGGAAATACCCACTGGATCTCGTTCAGGAGCTTTCTGTCAGTCGCATCGAGCTGAAGGTTTGCCTGCATCGGCTCAAGTGGCAGGGTGTTGTCAATCGGTTAAAAACCTACCTAGGACTGCTGCCTCGCCCTCATTGCGCAGGTTATATATCCAAATATTGAATCATCATCCGATGCCCGACTACTTTGAGATCGACAGGCTTGTTGAGGACCTCGCGAAGATTTATTCAACCGCCTGCGCGACATCGTGGTTCAAGATATCTGGCAACAGGAGGCCGACAAAGGAAGAATTTCGCGCCAAGGTGGTCGAGTTCATGAAGCATTTTGAGCACACGCTGTCATCATTCCCGCATACCCCGGAGGCGGAAAAGTTCAGGGAGCTCACCACCAAAGAACTGCACCGCGAAATTGCGCGTGTGCTCGCAGGCGAGAATAAGGAAGTGGAGAAGCGCTACGCCTACTATGTTGATTACTCGTAGCGGACCTCGTGGCGGAGCTGATCGATGTACAGCTGCATGAAGGCTGTCCGCTCGCGCGCCAGCACCTTTCCCGTCTGGGTATGCATCGAATTCTGCAGCTTCATGAGCTTTTCCTTGAAATGATCTAACGTCCACATCCTGTCATCAGGGGCACGGCCTGAGCTGCAGAACGGATCGTCGGGGTTGTAGATCATCCTGTCCTCGGAGCCCCCGACGCTGAACGTCCGCGCAATGCCTATCGCCCCAAGGGCATCCAGCCTGTCAGCATCTTGGAGTATCTTGCCTTCAAGTGTTGCAGGTACCAACCTTTTCGAATAGCTGTGGGTCCTAATGCAGTAACACGCCCGTTCTGTCTTGTCCTTTGGCCAGCCATACTCCCGCAGAATCTTTTCAGCCATGTCCGCGCTGTCGTCGGCAGACTTTGAGGTCTTTGAACTGCCCTTTGGGTAAACCACAAGATCATGCAGCAGCGCAGCGGCAAGCAGAATCTCTATGTCGGCGCCTTCGCGGCGGCCAATGAATTCTGCATTTCGATAGACCCTCATGATGTGTTGGAAGTCGTGTGCAGGATCTCGCCCTTCCAGCAACTTGCTGACCCTCTTCTTGATCCTGTCGAGCATGATATTGATCAGCACTCACCCTAGGGCTCTAATACTAAGTTTCCTAGAGTTCTAAAGCGATCGCGATGCCGAAGAGCAGTTCGCAAACGAGAGTTCGACGCCAATGGCATTTGTCACGAAACATTCCCCTTACCGAATACTGCGCGCAAGATCGCCATTAGCGCAGTCACTGTAACAATGGACGTGATCAACCCGACATCGATGCTTCCCGAAAATTGAACGCTTCCGCTGGCTATGCCATAAACGACTATCGTAATTGCGAATAAGGTGATGATCAGAGCGAGAAATACCATCAGAAATTCCTGCGCTCTGGCGCCAGACCTGTCTAGCCCGGTCATTAAGGAATGAAACGAATCAGGTTATTTAAGATGGGAAACACCCTAAGGAGAGGGAGGGGACATGTTATAACATGTTATCGCATGTTTGGCTAATTACTTGTGTTCGCTCAGGCCCCACTTCGCTCTGACCTTTTCTTCAAGCTTCAGGAAGATTACTCTGTCAAAGACGATGCCAATCCCAAAGATTGATACCATTACTGCAATTATCTGCGGCATGTCGTTAAATTCTCTTCCGACAGCCAGCAGGTAGCCTAGGCCGGCCAGCGTTACAATCAGCATCTCGGCACCGATGAGCGCGTGCCAGGCGAACGACCAAGCCTGACGCATGCCTATTATCAGAGACGGAGTGGCAGCCGGTATCATCACATGTCTGAACAGAGTAAAACCGCGAGCTCCCATATTCTTGGCGGCGCGGATATAAATCGGAGGGATATTGCGAAGTGAGCTGTACGTGGTTATCATGACGGAAAACACTGACGCCATTACAACGACGAACAGTATGCCAAAATCGTTGAATCCTATGAGCAGTATGGAGAAAGGGACCCAAGCGATGCTCGGGAACGTAAGCAGCCCAGCCGCAAACGAGCTCATCGTCTTGCCAAACGCTCGGAACTTGACCATCGCCATCCCAAC
>CAZNOV010000052.1:0-8499 GCA_964574725.1 uncultured Nitrososphaera sp.
CCGGCGCTTCGGTCAGAATAGGCAGGACAAAACACCAGTACCCTACCTGCTGGCGTTCCCATCACAAGGTCGTATGGCTCGCAAGGCGTGAGTACTTCTACATAATCGAAAAACTCGGCGACAGCCCTCTTGAGGCAGCCCTGGAGGTCGACTATTTCTTCGACCCTCCAAAGAACAGGTTCGTGGAGATAATCCGAGAAAAACACCCTTGGTGTGTTTCGCGGGAAAGGGTATGGGGGACGCCACTTCCGATCTGGTCCTGCGCTAAATGTGGTCACAAGGAAGCGCTGTTCGGTAGGGCAGAGATTGTGAAAAGAGCGACCGAGCTCCCCGATGGACCCGACTTTGAACTGCACCGGCCCTGGATAGACAGGGTCAGGATAGACTGCGAAAAGTGCGGATCCTTGACGCAGAGGGAGCCGTTTGTCCTTGACACCTGGCACAACAGCGGCGCGGCGCCCTATGCTTCGCTGACAGACGAGGAGTACAGCGATCTAGTACCTGCCACTTTCTTGACTGAAGGGATCGACCAGACCAGGGGATGGGCATACACGCTGCTGATGGAAAATGTGATATTGAACCAAGCAGGCAAGGCACCCTTCAAGTCCTTTCTTTTTCAGGGGCATGTCCTAGATGAAAAGGGGAACAAGATGAGCAAAAGCCTGGGAAACGTCATTGACGCGCGCGTGCTGCTGGGCGATAACCCGGCGGACCTGGTCAGGCTCTATTTCATGTGGAAGTCCTCGCCCATCGAGTCGCTCAACTTCAGCCTGGACGAGATGAAGACTCGGCCGTACCAGATACTGAGCACTCTACACAATCTGCACGTATACCTGAAGCAGAACAGCGACTTCGACAAGTTCGACCCTGCTAGGCATACGCTGCAGTGGGTCATGGATCGCGAGTTGATTGGCCCGACGGAGATATGGCTCCTGTCCAAGCTCCAGAGGCTCGTTGATGACACGACCGAATCGTTTGCGAGATGCCGCTTCCACGAGGGTGCCAAGTCGATCGAGGAATTTGTAATCAACCATCTGAGCCAGTCGTACGTTCCACTTACAAGATACACCATCTGGGACGATAGCGCGGAGAATCTGGACAAGCGGCTTGCGATTTACTCAGTAATAGGTCATGTGTTGAAGCAGATAGATGTAATGCTTCACCCACTCTCTCCCTTCATCACCGAGTATCTGTACCTTACCTGCTTTGGCGAAAAGAAGAGTGTCCTGCTTGAAGCATGGCCTGTGCGCGATGAAAAGTTCGTCGACACCAAACTCGAAGAGGCTTTTGATACGGTGAAAGAGATAGTTTCGGTCGCCAATGCAGCACGCAACCTTGCGGGCCTGAAGAGGCGCTGGCCTGTCAGAGAGGCCCTGATATGCGTCCAAGACCCGGAGCCTCTCGAAATTCCTGGTGTATCTGACGCGCTGAAGAGTCAGCTAAATGTTGAAGGATTCAAGGTTGTGCGGATCGCCGGAGGATCCCAGCTTTCGCGGACATCCAGCCTTCTTGAAAACAAGCTGCCCGTTCAGGTCAGCGCGTCGCTGGTCAGAAAAGAAATAGCTCCGAGGGTGAAGGCCGATATCACAAACGTAGTAAAGGTCTTTGAAGGCGTTGATGTTATTTCACTAGTCGACTCTCTCAAGTCCGGTCGGTATCAACTTAGGTATGGCGAAGGCGAAAAGTCCATTGATCTCAGTGCCTCGGACGTCGAAATCGCATACAAGGCTGCCAAGGGTTATTCATCAGCTGAAAGAGGAGATCTAGTAGTATTCATATCGACAGAGCGCGACAGAGATCTGACAGCGAAAGGTCTTTTGAGGGATCTGGCAAGGCACCTTCAACAGCTGCGGAAGGAGCGCCAGTATAACCCGACAGAAATCCTTGGCGCAGCCTACATCGCGGGGGTTGACGACGGAGAGCTGGGAATGCTCTCCGCAATGCAAGACGACCTGAAGTACCTTGTGAGAGTAAAGAGCGCAATGATTTCAAAGGAGGTTCTGCCTAACGTCAACTACCAGATCGTCGAGATAGATGGCCGAGAATTCCGCCTTTCTGTTGAATAAGTTTACCAAATGGTACGCTTTTTTGCTGCCATAATATAATATGGGTCTTCTCCATTGTGCTGGCATAGGGGAGAAGGCACAGAATAAACTGCAACCTACTGAAAAGTAAAAAACAATTGCTGCTCCAGTCAACAAACGCTGCCATATAGTCCTATATACACAATTTACGAGATTAGTCTGCAATTGACCAATGAGCAGGTAACTCTTGACAGCTGGGTTCGAGGAAGGCTACGTGAGCGGCTGAGGAGGGCCTCTATATTGGCCAGCAGGACAGGCAGGCCGGTGGTGCTGTATAGGCACACCATCGAAGAGATAGACCAGTCAGCCGAAGAAGAGATCGCTACCGTCAACGAGCAGTACGTTGTTGTCCAAGTGATCACCCACGGAGGGCCCATTCCTCCAAACTTCCAGCAGCAATATGTATTCACTCTGGAACAATTTCCAGAGTGGATAATGAAGCGCAGCAACGAACTACTGGCGCTCTGCCTTGAAAGCCTTGATCAGGAAATAGTAGACTAGATCGTTCACTCTAAATAGACCCAGCATTTCACTATAGAATTGAGATGGCAAAGTTTGACGGAATAAAGGGACAGGAGCTTTTGGATGCGGAGGAAAAGAACGGCGAGCTAACTTTGATCTTTAAGGACAACCGATATCTGTTCGTCAAGATCCAGAATGGTCAGCTGGCCGTAGATTCCGTGCCAGAGTGATTACCGGCTTCCTTTAAGGTACTTTTCGTACATTGTCACCGCGGTTTCCTGTTCAATCGATTGTATGGAACCGGGCCTCAGGATCCTTATCTTTTCGATTGACTCCTCCGCGGTAAGGTTCTCCTTTTTCACTAGGTACGCGGCTAGAACTGTTCCCGTCCTGCCCCTACCTGCGGCACAATGAACCGTGACTGGCCGGCCTTCGCTTATCTGCCTGTCGATGAACCTTACTGCTTCATCGATCTGCTCTATCTGAGGAGCACCAAAGTCTTCAACATAGAGATGCAAGTATTGGAGATCGCTGCCGTTGAACCATTCAGAGGGAAGCGGCACCTCCCTGACAGTTACAATAGACTTCACGCCCTGATGGGTCAGCCACAAAAATTCTTCTTCTGTGACCGGCAACCCTGAACCGGCGAGCTTGTCGTCTATGACCCAGCTAAAGTTCGTGGGCCGCTGGGCTACCCTTCCGTGGAACCAGCGGTAGGCGTCCCCGATCTTTGTCACTCTGTAATCTAATACATCTGCATTTTATTAACGATGCTACGTTATTGTCGCATAGATTTGATAATATTGTCACCTTCATGCTCGACTGACATCTGAATTGCGTAACGTACAACAGCGACTATGGTTTTGCGACGCCAATAGACTTTTTCAGCAAAAGAGATTTTTGCGCATTACCTCTAGGGGGATCCCATGTTGCTGATCTTCAGGCTTCTATTGCTATAGAGCTCTGTTTGCGGATGAAATTGAGGCTGCAACTATTGCGGCTCCTGCCGCGGCTACAGCGATTGCGATCACTGCAATCATCTTGGCTGTCAAAGGTATTCGTCAATGCTGTTTCAATAAAAGAAATGTCTCCAATAGTTCAAGACTTGGTGCAACCGTTAAATGCATTCGCAGAAAGATTCGACCATCATGCGAAATCCACAGGACAGATCTGGATGAAATCTGGAAAAACTGATTTAACTGATGCCGAAGGTTTGCACTGATGATGAAAACGCAAAATCTCATCGGAATTGCCGCGCTGACACTGGCTATCACAACATATGCCCCTGCTTTCGGGGCCGGAGCGACAGTATTTCCCGGAGGCTGCTGCTTCTATGAAGATACTGTGGTTCGCACTGTTGTGAACCCAGGAGCTATTCCACACGAGGGCCGAGATCCCTTCTACGCCTTCCCCGACGGCGCCGCCGCTGGACAAAAGGGCGTGGTGGCGGTAGCGCCAGGCGACAAGGAATATCACGGAGGACAGTGGAAATTCTTTGCAGTGACTTTCAACGGAGGAGTAACTCCCTACCTGCTTACATCAGCGGAGGATGTGCTTGATGCGGAAGCAGCCGGCGACGTGACGATCACTCGCGTGCCGGAGATGGATTTCCGTTGCCCAATTCAGAAATAAAATGCACAACGTATGCATCTTGGCAGACGCGATGACAATTGAGGGTTCAGACCTTCATCCTTTCTTTTTTATTGTCTAGGTTAATTCGTTTCCCTGTTGCGAGGGATACCGTTATTAGCAAAGCGGGGTTTACATCCTTTGGAAATGCTGGAGGCAAAATGCCCAGAGTGTAGCAAAAAGGCCGAGGTAGACGATGAAATGTCCAAAGTCGAGTGCAAGCATTGCGGCTTCTCTGCTTCCTACGATGAATATATCGAGATAATGAAGGGCAAGGCTGTGGACATTTCTACCAACTTTCAGATGAATTGGGACAAGAATCCTTTCTAACCACCAAGCTCGGATTATTTTGTTGATACTGCGAATTCTTCGATATGATGTAACATCGGCATCTTTGTTCGCTCAGAATTTCGTTTTCGGGTCACCAATAGAAGGGTCTATCCGAACACGTTAGTTCTGCTCCGCAGTTGCTGCATCGCAAATGACACGGCTGCAAATTCTTCATTGGAAAGCCGCAGCGCGGGCATTCAACTACTTCTTGCTGGGCTTCCAATAGACAAATCTTGTATCGTGGTAGCTTTTAACCATTTCACGTCGGTTCTGTCAACTTGTCGGCTCACGCCACCTGAAAGCTAACTTGCTTGCATCTACTCTGAGGATTGCCGGCATCATCGGGTTCCCCTTCATTGCTTCACCTGCAAGCCCTTTTGAACGCTCGAACCTTGAGCGCCCTTTGACAGATAGATTCATTGCTGCTACGATGTCTCTATCCATCCACTTGTTGCACTGAGCACAGTACGGCTGCCTGAACCTGTCCACTTGGGTTATCTTCTTCCCGCATCGTGGACAGAGCTGTGACGTACCTCTTGTTTCACCTACGGATAACTGAATAATTGGAATCCCTTCCCATTTTGCTTTGTATTCCACCTGGCGCTTTACTTCCGCGAATGACCAGCCATTTAACCTACTGCGATAATTTCTGCCCTGGTAGTTACCTTTCTGGTACAGCCTACGTATATGTCGAATGTCTTCGAATGCTATCGCGGCCTTGCTTTGTTTGGCATGCTTCACTATGGCTTTCGTTAGTCTGTGAAGAAGCTGGTTTACTCTGCGTTTCTTTCGCGTGCCATACTTTCGGTACAGCTTTCTTCTTATCCTGACATCATTGCGCTTGAATGACTTTATTATAGAGCGGGTATTTTCTGCAACGTCAACTGCTTGAGATAGATCGTACTGTACTACGTTATTTGCATTGCCGACGGTGAGATTACGCAGGTTCCTGTCCACCCCTTCTATGCTTGTACATTCAATCTCTGTAACCTCTCTCGACATGCAAATGCTTAACGAGTCGGCAGTCAGCGTAAAAGAACGCACCTGCAACGACGAGTCAGACAGAACCTTTCTTACATAGCTGTTCAGTGGAATGTCAAAATATTCGCCATTGCCAAGAGGGACCTTCAAGACACCTTCGACGATCTTGAACCCGTAGCATGAGATCAGCAACACTTGCTTTGCATATGGATTTCTCGGCTTCAGCCCGCGTTTCAATGTTTTCTTTCTGTTAGCAAGTATGCCTGCAGCATGAGAAATTGCACACAATTTGTAATAGGAAATAACATAGTACCTGGCAAGCAGTGGATACGACAAGCTTGAAAGCTTCTTCAACGTCGATGCGTCATTCTCTAACCCAATTGCGACACATTCATTGACCATCTGTCTGAATGTTTCCATCAGCCCAAGCATTTCCGGAGTTGGCATGAAAGATTGCTTGACTGACTTGATGGTGAGGACCACTAACCTGTCACTAATTCATGCGACTACTAAAAGACCAAAGCACCTAGGGGAGAGGGGGGTGTGTTCAGGTCCATATGCTTCTCAGAATTAGCGGACAAGCCAACAAGCCGAGTTTGCATAGCTGTTCAATTTGCGTGAGGCGACGAGTTAACAGAGCCTTCACGTCCAAAGATTAATTAAACCAGAAAATCTGCTTGAGCTCTGCTTTGGCTCAGTTCAAACTAGTCGTATCTGACACCAAGGGCAGGAGCATCACCCAGGAGCTGAAGGACAGAGCTGCCCAGCCACTGCTGGGATCTAGAATTGGTGGGCTGGTCGACTCGACAGTCATCGGCATCGCCGGAGGCAAGCTGAAGATAACTGGCGGCAGCGACAAGTCAGGTACTCCGATGCGCCAGGACGTGCACGGGGGAGCCAAGAGATACGTCCTTCTTTCGACCGGCGTTGGCAACCGGAGCGAAACGCGCACAAGAAAGCTCGTGAGGGGCAACATGGTCACGGAAGAAATTTACCAGCTGAACTGCATGCTGGTTGAAGGTGCGCTTCCAGAAAAGACCGCAGATGCAAAGCCCGAGGCTGCAGAAGTCCCGGAAAAGAAAAAGAAGTAGCGCAAAATTTTCCCTTAGCTTAATATCTCTCTGAATTTTACGGTAAATGACATTGCACTGGAAAGAGACGCTGCCAGACTGGTACATCAAAGAATACGGATACCAGCCAAGCGTCAACATTGGCACTTCGGGTCATGTAGACCACGGCAAAACCACTCTGGTTGAGGCTATCACGGGGGTGTGGACGAGCGCGCACAGCGAAGAGCTGAGGAGGGGCATCACAATCAAGGTTGGATACGCCGACGCCGCTTTTTACAAATGTCCCCAATGTCCTTCTCCTGCCTGCTATGGCACGCAGCCGAAATGCGCGAATTGCGGGGGCAAGAGCGAGCTCCTAAGGGTCGTCAGTTTTGTGGATTCTCCTGGTCATGAAAGCCTTATGGCAAATATGCTTTCCGGAGCCGCCCTGATGGACGGCGCCATTCTGGTGATGGCGGCAAACGAAAAAGTTCCGCAGCCGCAGACAAGGGAGCATCTTCTTGCCCTCTCTGTCCTTGGCATCCAGCAGATAGTGCTCGTCCAGAACAAGGTAGACCTCACCGAATACCAGGAGGCTCTGGACAACTTCAAGCAGATCAAGGATTTCGTTGGAGACAGCGTTGCCGAAAAAGCTCCAGTCATTCCGGTCTCAGCCCAGCACAAGCTCAACATGGACGCACTGATAGGAGCGATCGAAAATAACATCAAGACTCCTCCAAGGGTAAGAAACCAAGATCCAATAATGCATGTGTTGCGCTCCTTTGACGTCAACAAGCCGGGGACGCCAATAAAGGATGTAAAAGGCGGCATAATTGGCGGCGCGCTGGTGCAGGGTGAGTTTGAACTCGAGGACGAGATCGAAATCAGGCCCGGGCTTCTTGACGAAAAGAAGGGCAAATACGAGCCGATCACGTCGGAAATTTCCACGCTAGGCACAGGCGCCGGGCTCGTGGAGTCCGTCAAGCCCGGCGGCCTTGTTGCAATAGGGACAAAGCTGGATCCGACATTTACAAAGAGCGATTCTCTGATAGGATCTGTGATCGGAAAACCCGGCACTCTGCCCAAAGATGTGGAAGAAGTTGCCGTGGAAACGCGCCTGTTTGATACCGCGGTTGGCACCGCCGACCTGGTCAAGGTCGAACCAATCAAGGTAAGGGAGCCACTCAGGCTCAATATCGGTACCTCTGCTGCGATCGGAACTGTGACCAACGTAAGAGACGGCAAGATAGACGTGAAACTGAAAAAGCCCGTCTGCCTGATGCCGAAGAGCATGGTTGCGGTTAGCAGAAGGATTGCCGAGAGATGGCGACTCATCGGATCAGGAATAGCCCTTTAGCATGGTGGATGTTCTCTGTGACACAAGCTTCTTGATGGTTCTCGTCTCAAAGCCCATTAAGCAACTGGGCAGAATAGAGTCAGAGCTTGGCCGGCTGGATTTCGTCGTCCCTGACATCGTCACAGGCGAGCTCCAACGCTTGGCGGAAAAGGCAGGACCCAAAAGATCAACCCTTGCCAAAACTGCGATCGAATTGACACGAGCAAGATTCAGAGAGGTCACCATCGGGCATGCAGAGCACGTAGACGACTCTATAGTAGAGTACGCGATGAGAACTAGCTGCGCCGTGGCGACCGTCGACACAAATTTACGTAGACGACTGATCGCCAATAGAGTGCTTGTGCTGACTCTCAGCAAGGACAGGCTGATTATGGCAAATCCCAAGCTGAGGGCTAACCATCAAACTTAAATAAAATTTTGCAGTCCAATGCTTCATGCTGGAATTCAAAGGAGTGAAGTTTCACTGGCTTGGACACGATGGATACAGGATCGTAGCCGGAGACAAGACGATATACATAGATCCATACCAGCTATCAAAATCTCAACATAACAGGAAAGATGCTGACCTTGTCCTGATATCGCACAACCATTTTGACCATCTCAGCGT